>CAZBTJ010000003.1:0-5870 GCA_964494325.1 uncultured Pirellulales bacterium | reverse complement strand
CATTGCCATCAAACACGTGCCGCCCCTCATCCATCACATGTGTGCCTTCGGGGTTCATCTTGTGAACCGTAAAGATGCTGTTAATCTCTGCACGGCTGGCAGCCCAGGCATGGATCAGATAGACCTGACCATCATCATCCCACAGGGGACAAGCGTCAATCAAACCTTGGCCTGACTTGACCACCACAGGTTTTGACCAGGGCCCTGCGGCATCAATTGCCTTGACCATACAGATGCCGAGGTCCGGATCACCCCAATAGATATAGCATTCACCATTATGATGTCGAATGCTCGGCGCCCACACACTATTGGCGTGTTGGGTTTGGTCATAAACAGCCTCAGGATACATGCGAGGCAGGGCATGGCCAATCAACTCCCAACTGACCAAATCCCTGGAATGCAGAATGGGCAAACCTGGCATGCAAGTGTAGCTGGAGGCCGTCATATAATAATCAGATCCGACGCGACACACATCCGGGTCAGAGTAATCGGCAAACAGGATCGGGTTTTTGTAGGTGCCATCCCCTTGGTCACCTACCCACACTGAAGACACATAGCTGGTTTGATAGACCTCTTGCTCTTGCTCAATGACACCAACAGGAATTGCCAGTATCGGAGTGGGTAACGGTTCTTCAATATTCGGAGTGGGTAATGGTTCTTCGATGTTCGGAGTAAGTAACGGTTCTTCGATATCTGGTTCCCGAAGTTCCTGTGTCTCACAGCCAAGCACCAAACACATTGCCAGATAAAGCCCAACCACCCGCACACGATTTAACCAGAGAGATGTCATTTACGCACTTCCTTCCCATATGTCTTGGGTTTACTACAATAACTTGCGACTATCCAGTAAGAATGTCACAGGACCGTCATTGTCACTCGTCACATGCATATGAGCCTGAAATTGACCCGTTTCGACGGGGATACCCAGTTGTCTTAATTGTTCAACCACTTGTGTATAGAGAGCATCTGCTTGATCAGGCGGTGCGGCCAGGTCAAAACCGGGCCTGCGTCCCTTGCGGCAATCGCCACAGAGGGTGAAATTGCTGACCAACAGAATCTGTCCCGATATCGCCTGTACATTTAAATTCATTTTTCCGGCTTCATCAGCGAAGAGGCGTAGATGGGAAAGCTTATCGACCATGTAGGCCACATCCCCCGCACCGTCGCCCTCAGCCACGCCCAGATAGACCAGCAGACCAGCCTCAATGTGTCCGACTAAGTTATTATCCACAGTCACCTGGGCTTGTTTCACTCGCTGGACTACAGCTCGCATGTAATCTCCTTGTGAGTTAGAGTTAAGTGTTAAGTTTTAGGCGTTAAGTATCTAATAAACCAATCTCCATCAACTTGGAGCACAAAACTATACACTGAAAACTTAAAATAAAACGGGCCACGTTATATAACATAGCCCGTTCGGAAAGTTCTGTAAACAGCTTGCAGGTAAATCATGCAAAGTCCAAGGGTGAGATGTATTCTCCCTTGTCAACCTTAAGTGCTTCAAGACGCTTGCGTTGCGTTGCCATTTCTTCCTGCATTGCCGCAGGTGTATCATCCACAGTAGCATAAATCTCTTGCATACGATCGAGTTTGCCCAGCAGCTCAGGCACACGAATCGTAAATTGCTCGACATAGTCCTGCTCTGTGTATTCTTGATCCAAGGTTTCTTTAAAAATGGTCTTGAGATCCTCATACTTGGGAATAGAGCCATACCCGACATCGATGGCATCCACATCGCCATGCACACGGAGTTCCATCCACTTGATCCATGCAGACTTGTCCAGCATACCATTAAGATATTGGCCGTCTCTCTTGAGGAAGTAGTTGGTACCAAAGACCTTAGGACGTTTGATATCTTTGCCAAACTCCAGGTTGTTTTGCAAGTACTTGCCCACAGACATGGACAAAAAGTCCATATTACTCATCACATTCCAGCTGCGCACCCCTTCGGCACCAATAGTGGCTGCAGTCGTCTCGGATTCCAGCATTGCCCCCATGGTGCAGATACCGTGTTCCCAAGAATAGGCTTCACGGACCGGCACGTTGGTGTCACTGTCGCGCCCACCATAGATGATTCCACCCACAGGCAGCCCATTGGGCGTGTCCCAATCGGGATCTTTGTTTTCAAGGTCCTTAATTTTGACCGTATAACGCGCGTTTTTGTGGCTAGGTGTGGTTGGTTTGTCATCTGGGCCGCTCATGCCTTCGGTCCAGGTAGGACTCACATGGTTTGCCCCGCCTTTGGGCAACTCTTCACCCATACCGAGCCAGTATGGGGAACCTTCTTTGACTAGGACATTGCCAAAAATGACCTCGCCCGGTGCATGCAATACATCCCAGATCACGGGATCGCCCTTGGCACACACATCCTGAATAATCCCAAAGATGCCGGATTCCACATTGGCCGCACGGAACTCACCGTCAATCACGCGGAAGTAGGCCAGGTCATCACCCACAATATTCTCGCCGGGGATCATGGCTGTGGACGTCTTTCCACAGGCAGATGGATAAGCACCACATAGATAGGTTTTGCGACCCTTTGGCCCATTGGCACGCATCACAAACATATGCTCAGCCAACCATCCTTCACGGTCCGCTTTGCAGATCGCCAAACGCAAAGCCAGCTTTTTCAAACCCACCGTGTTTCCGGCATACTGCGTATTAACAGACAAGACGGTATTACGCGTATAATCCATGTAAACACGATTCTTGTCATAATGTACGCTCGTCATGCGGGCATCGACTTCACCTGTGGCATGGCGGAATTTGAAAAACTCAAAGTTGGAGTCTGCACTCTGGCGCTTGAATTCTTCATAACCACGACGATATAGCATGCCCTCGCTGTGAACCACGTAAGCAGAGTCAGTGATCTGCAAACACGGAATCGAGAACAGCGAATTGGTAGGGCCAAGGCAAAAGAAGCACACCAACATCCGTCGCCCCTTATAGGCGCCTTTCTGAAGGCCTTCAATTTCACCAAGCCCTGCTGCACGCTCAACCTGGTTTAGTTTTTTGTCCAAGACTACATCAGAGGGCACCAAGTACTTTGTCACGTCTTTTTTACGAGCTTGATCATAATACCCATCAAAATGCACGGTATGACCGTCAATCTCAAGGGGTATTTCTTCATTGTTATCAATCGCCAACTGACGACAATAGGCAGCATCCTCGTCAAAATCATTGCCAACCCACACAGTGTCTGGCTCGCATAGTTCAATGGCGTAGGCCACAAACTCATTGACTTCGTCATTGTTAAGCGATAAAAGTTTATCTAAATTCTCAGGCGAGAGTTTCTTTTTCAAAATTTCTTGGGCATTGTCCATACGGTATATATACCTCCTAATAAGTTTACAAAACACCAGAGTGTAGCCGACCCAAGGCCCGCTGTCAACAACCTATTACTAATTGTAATGACTTAGTAATTTTGCCTTATAACACTAGTCCTCAGTTAAGTATTACCAAGAATCCCACACAAAACACGTCCAATAATACCCTTGACCTGAACACCAGTAATTAAGTATACATAAATAAAGGAGAAAGCCACGTCAAGAGTGCTATTTACGTGGTATGTGATTGAAAAGTACTATAATTTCCCCACCCTTTTCGGAAAGGACCGCACAATGAGTTCCAAGATTAAGATAGGCCTACTATTACTATGTTTTTTGAATTCGCATGCTTTTTCTGCCTCGGTGACCTGGATTGATGGACAGATACCTCCCGGCAGCTGGACAGTTGATCCCAACGGCCCGGGCACTTCTGATACTATCACGTTTTCTGGCCCGCTTAACTTCGTTTATGGAAGCAGCTGTTCTGCCAGGGGCGCACTGGGTGGAACACCCCAGATCACGGTTGACACCGTGAACAAGGAAGTTTTTCTCTGGTTTCAAGAACCAGCGCCCACGCAGTGCCCGGCTGTCTGGCAACCGGTATCCGGCCTCCAGGGTAGTTTTGGTCCCCTGGCAGCGGGCTATTGGACCTTTAAGTGTACGGTCCCTGCTATTGCATTTGAAATCTCATTCGTGGTCGGCACCCCCACTTCCACCTACTATGTAGACCAGGACTCGCCGGGCCCTGTGCGTAACGGTTCCAACTGGTACTGGGCGTTCAGCACGATCCAGGATGCACTGGCCATCGCAGGCCCTGGTGACACTATCCTTGTGGCTGAAGGCGTTTATAAGCCGGACCAGGGCTTAGGCGTGATTCCGGGTGACCGTTCGGCTAGCTTCACGCTCCAGGACGGTATCAGCTTGATCGGTGGCTATGCCGGTTTCAGTGATCCAAGTCCCGGCACGCATGACCCAAACACCTACATCACAGAGCTCAGCGGTGACTTGGCGAGCAATGATCTTTACGGCCAGTTAAATACAGAGGAAAACAGTTACCACGTCTTAACCGCACAAGGATCGGGTGCTATTAGCGTAATACTCAGCGGTATGCTTATTCAAAATGGGCAAGCCAATGGCAACAGCCCCGATCACATGGGCGGTGGTCTCCTGATCCAGGACGCAAACGTGGTTGTATCCGACAGTCATTTTTATGGAAACAAAGGGGCTATGGGAGGTGCCATGGCCGTAAACCAAGGAACGGTTACACTGGTCAATTGCCGCGTTTCAGGCAATACGGCCTTGTTATATGGGGCAGGCTTTTATGCCCTGGACAGTACAGTTTCACTCACCAATTGCCTGATCACTGGCAACACCAGTAACCAGGCTGAGCTTATAATCGGATCAGTCATACATGCACTCAACAGCAATACTACCATTTCCAACAGTACTATTACCGACAACCAGCCACCCGCCAGCAAAGTCATATCAAGCTTAAACTGGGTATACCCTCCCACCAACGAATTGACTGTCACCAGAAGCATTTTGTACAATGGTGGCAATGAAATTTACACAACCCATCCATCAACCACCCAAGTCTCCAATACGGATATCCAGGGCGGTTGGAGTGGTTTGGGTACCGGCAACATCAATGCTGACCCACTTTTTGTCACCTCAGGAAACTGGTCCTTTGAAAGCGAATGGATCGCTGGCGACTACCACCTTCAAAACGGTTCGCCCTGCTTAAGCCCTGAAACCTACATGGGCGCCTATCCAGCCGCTCCTTCACCTGTTGATCCCGACTGGCTTCTGGTAAACACCTATAACATCTCAGACACCCCCACGAATCCATGGACGGATGTTCAGCGATCGGTCTCATTTACCATCAGCGTGAGAATTCAGTCTGGCCTAGAGGAACTTGGCCTGTCCGTTAGTCCCGCCTCAGCAGCAGGTGGGGATTGGACTGCCACATTTAATCCGGACCCCGGAATCCTGGGTCCTGGCATCTATCCCATCACCATTGAGGTAGTAGGCAATCATGTCGACCTGAGCCAGCTTGACATGGGAGTAAAGGTAACACTCGCGAAGGTACAGTTACTTTACCGAAAAATTCAACCATAGCCCCATAATTTATTGGCATTCAAAGGCCCGTATCGTAAAGATGCGGGCCTTTTCTTTTTACCCTGAATCATCAGCCCACAATAGATATTAACCTGATTTGCCTATTTTTGCTAGAATAAAGGGCTATAAGTGCTCAATGTGGGCCTTTCTCAATCTGAAGGAGCGGTAACAAACCCTGCATTCACGAACTGAAAACCGCGAGGAAGGAAGTTGATGACCCTGGACTTACGCAAGAATTCTTTTTTTATGTCTCTTCTATGGCTCTTATTGACGCACTCCGGCCTCGCCAGTGCCATGCCTTTAGACATTGTGATCAGTGAAGTTATGTATCACCCAGGACATGAGCAAGGTGAAATTGAACGGCCCTCAGAGGAATTTATCGAGCTGTATAATAACTCAGATACTGCGGCAAGCCTTGGCGGCTGGCAA
>CAZBTJ010000002.1:120102-122490 GCA_964494325.1 uncultured Pirellulales bacterium | reverse complement strand
TGGCTCCATACTTGCGCAAAAGGTTGGCTCTGCCAAAATCATATGTACGATACGGTGTGTGATCCTTGTAGTATCCATGCGGTGCCCATAAGCCACGGCCATAAAATTTGGCAAGAAGACTACCCGGCTCAGGCAAGGCTTCAAAGTAGTGCTCTCTGTCACTGATCGGCGTGCTCGTCCCAGGCGTAACACAGTCCACACCATGTGACCAAAAAAGACGGCCATCAGGATCAACCAACCACCATTGCCCTGTCACCTTCTGAACGCGAAAGAATCCAGTGGCCTCCAACTGCGGCCCCTTGGACCAGCCTCCATACTGGGTTCGATCCTTTGGCCCAGTGTGACTCTCCAGATCTGCTTGTTCCTGTTGTTTGAGTTGAGCCCAGGTTTGTTCGGCACTGAATTTTCCAGGCCAGGACCTGGGCCGGAATTGGCCAAATCTATCCAGAAGCGGTATGAGCGTGTCTGTATCGAGGGTGATCACCTGGCCTTCAGCCTGGATACGTTTGACCACAAAGTGATGGGCCTGCTTCGGATGATTTACGAAGAGAAGCAACTGGCTGACATTCGCCGGGTCCAGAGTCGTCTGTTGGCCTGGGCACCCTCTCATGCCAAAGAGCGTCATGGGTCGTGACAGGGCCCAGGGGCCGCCATGCAAAGACACGGTCAAGATTTTGCGTTCACCGGCTGGCACAGTGATCTGCTTGGTAAGACAGTGTTTTGTGCCGTCGGCGCCTGGATTGTCCACGCGGCACACAATTGTGGTATTGTGCTTGGCCAGGTTATGCAGATCAACAGTCACGCGTTCAAAATTCTGCAAATCCCAAGGTCCGTCGAACGCCTTGAGGGTAATGCCTGGCCATGGCTTGTCCGTGCCGGTTTTCAGTTGTAAGCCCTGCTCTGATACGCTAATTTCAGTGTCCGTGGTCTGGATGGATGTGGTCTCCGTGGTCCCATTAAATTCGAACAGTGTTTGGCTGCCCCAAACAGCCGTGGTAAGGAGTAGAGTGAATCCTATCTTTGACATGTAGTTCATGACGTTTCTCCAATATACACCGACAAGTTCAATTCATGTTTATTCTATCAGATATTGACGATTGACTCACAGGTTTTATCTTCAGTGAATACCGTTGACATTGGGCTGGTTCAACAGATAATGCGATAAGATACTCGCAGGGTGCGAGGTCATGCCGCTATCGATTATGGATGGTTTAAAGCTATCCGGGAGGTTGTTATGATGGATCTAAATGTGCTGCACGCAACAGACCCATGGGATTGGCCCAAAGAGACACCCGCCCTTCTTCTGGAAGTCCTTAAGAACGAACAAGCCACTGAGGATGAGTTGTTAAAAGCGGTGGAAATGGCCGGCGAATTCTGTGTTATCAACGACGATCTGGCTCTGGCTTTGGTGGCCATTGTCGGCATGAAGGATAAACCAGAAAGAATTCGGGGGCTGTCCGCCATTGCGTTAGGCCCCGCACTCGAAGATGCTGATACCTATGGTTTTGAAGATCCTGATGACGTGCCCATTTCAGAGGCCTCTTTTGAAACCATTCAATCAACATTCCAAACGCTGTTTGCCAACACAAATTTGCCCAAAGAAGTGAGACGTCGTGTGCTCGAAGCCTCAGTACGTGCGCCGCAAGCGTGGCACAAAGACGCGATTCGAGCGGCCTATGCCAACTCGGATACCGACTGGGAACTCACCGCTGTTTTTTGTATGCGATTTGTGCATGGTTTCAAGAAGCAAATTCTGAAAGCCCTGGAAAGCAATGATACTGATATACACTGTGAAGCCATCTGTGCAGCAGGCGACAGTGAAGCGGGGGCAGCATGGGGCCATATTGAAGGCCTAATAACCCAAACTGGGACGGAAAAATCTCTACTATTGGCAGCCATTGAGGCGGCCGTTCAGATTCGTCCTTTGGAGGCCAGTGCTTTATTGACAGGTCTGCTCAATTCTGATGATGAGGACATCATTGATGGGGTCAACGAGGCCATGGCTATGGCAGGTGACGTCGCAGGCCTGGATTACGACGAGGATGAAAAACAAGACGACGACCGGGATTAAACAGGTCACACGTGGAACCATTTAGCCAGATTTACGTGTTTGCTAACCCGGTGGTGCACGTATAACAGAAACACGGTCACAGGCAATAGACAGAAAAGCACAATCAAGGACCAGGATGGTACGGGCGCATTGGACTTGTACTGAGAGATCAGCATGTCCAGGGCCAAACAGAACCATGTGATCCCCATGAGAAACCATCCTGTACCATTGGCCCAACCAAGCTTACGATGAGTGAAGAGCCAAGCCAGGGGCACAGTCCACAAAGACCAGGCCACAATCGCCGGACCTGCCAAGCTCAAGAACCAATCCACACCGCC
>CAZBTJ010000002.1:0-120002 GCA_964494325.1 uncultured Pirellulales bacterium | reverse complement strand
GCAGCAGCTGCACGGGGCGCCGGATTCTATACAACCACAAGGCACTAGTCGACCAGATAAAAGCCAGGGGTATCATCACATATCGAGACCAGGTCAACACGCTATCCAGAAAATCAATGAAACAAACAATCAGAAACGGCATCACACACACACAGGTCAATACGGCAAAGATGCGCCCACGCAACTGGTCCCAGGGCAGAATGATCTTCACAGGATTGTCTGTCAGAGAAGGAAACAAGGTCGTCGGCTCGACCAGATCCTTCTGCACACAAGTTCCGCACAGAGGGCAGCTCTTGACCGAGTCATCCACTTCAACAGCACAGTCCGGGCAATATGGCATTAATGTTTCCTAACTGGACTTTTGCATACTCAAGGGATTCAGGACGCAAAACACAGGAATCAGTATAAAAAACACGTTTTGTTCTGCATCCTGAGTCCTGTATTCTCTGTACTGCTGAGCTTTTCCAAAAGTCCTGTTCCTAATTGGTTTCAATCTTGACGGGGCATCCCAGGGCCACGAGCTTTCTGAAAAACGTCTGCTCCACCACAGGCTGTGTGAGTGTCCTGCCAAAGGTGATATATAGACGATCCCCAAAGCTGATACAACCACAACTTATTTTTCGTGCATTGGGAAATACGGGCACAAACTCAAACCGTTCAATGGCCTCACTCAATTCAGGCGGCATATGCGCGCGTCCCAGATTCGACAACGAACTCGTGGTGCGTCGAAGCGACAACCGATGATACACCACAGACAGGACCTGGCCCTTGACCCAGAACGGCAGGGTTCGGATAAAAGGATGGCGTTCCGCCCCCACGTTCCTGGTGATCTGCCTGGCCAATTCTTTGATATCCAGGCTGGTTCGCATACTGTGGTGCACCTTCTTGAGGATCTCATCGAATGTATAGTCTCCCAGCCTGGGATCAATGGTGAGATAGACCGGCAAAAAGAAATTGCGTAGGGTTCGTGAAGGAAATAGCCCTCGAAGATTCACGGGCACATCCAGACAGATCGGGCGTGTTCTGCGCCTGCGCTGCCAGGGCGTCAATTCACGCAACTGCGCCTGGAACGCATCCAGATACAAGGCTGCCAACAGCTCGGTCAAAGACACGCCCCGATCCTTGGCACAGGCCCGAATGCGGTCCAACTCAATAATCCCAGTGGTCACGTGAAACACGCCCCTGGGTTCAGTGGGTAATTTCAGACGTAAAGCTTTGTGTCGTTTCTCCGGATGGGGCAATCCCTTTTGGCAATATTTTCTGAAGGCATCTTCGAACTCGTCGGCATCGGGTGTTTGTCCGGGCAACATGAGGCCCTGCGTCTCTGTCAGTGTTACACCACAACGCTGCAAATACTCAGCCACCAGAGACCTGAGAAACTCCAATGCCCCAGTGGCATCTGTGACAGCATGGGAAAACTCCACGGCGATCCGTTTGTGATAAACCCTGACCCGAAATGGAAATCGTCCCCGCCCCCTGACCACAAATCCCTGGCAGGGAGACTGCGCATCGGCCTGGACCTTCGGAACCTGATGATTGGGCTCGTAGCACGGCCAGAACATGGTCCTACGCATCTGTACAGCAAAATACGGAAACCGGGGCAACACCGCCTCCAATGCGGCCTGCAATCGCCCCACATGCACAGGGACTTTCAATGTGGCAGACAACCTGAACACAGTAATCAGATCGCTCAGCACTGTACAGGCAAAGATGCGCCCCGCATTGTCCACACGGTACCACGAGGATGGTTCGTTTTTGGGCTTCAGAACAAGTCTTTCAAATCAGGGATTGATATATTTTCATTTCCACATAGTATAAGGGCCTAGGAAAAAAACCAACCTATTAACAAGACTTTTGCAAAAAGCCCTGTGGTGTGCAGTTTTCAGTAAGCTGTTTTCGGAAAAACCTGTTTTAAATACTGTATACTGCCATCTGAAAACTAAAAACTTGCTATTAATAAAAGGTGCTCACAATGAAAACGCTTGTTGTATTAATGCTATGCTGCCTCTTGAACTTTTTTTCGGCACCACTCTCAGCTGCTCCAGACAACACGCTCTCGATCATGAGCTTCAACATCCGCTACGGCAGCGCCCGGGATGGCTCCAACCACTGGAATCTGCGCAAGGACATGGTGTTCTCTGTGTTGGAAGATCAACAGCCGGATGTGGTCGGCTTGCAGGAGGCCCTTGGTTTTCAGATCAACCAGATCACAGACGCGGTGCCCGGCTACAGTTCCATAGGCGTGGGACGCGAAGACGGAAAAACCAAGGGTGAGTACACGGCCCTGCTCTATCGGTCAGATCGTTTCACTGTTCAAGACAGCAGCACGTTCTGGCTCTCAGAAACTCCCAATGTCGTGGCCTCCATGTCATGGAACACGGCATGCACCAGAATCTGTACCTGGGCCCTGCTCAAAGATAAAATCTCCGAACGCACCTTCTATGTGTACAACCTGCACCTGGACCACGTCTCCCAGGAAGCCAGAGAAAAAGGCGTCAAACTCGTACTTGAGCGCATCGCTCAGCGCAAGACACTGGCACCAGCCTTTGTCACAGGCGATTTTAACGCAGGTGAGAAAAACCGGGCTATCACACAGATCAAGGAGCCAACATTTGAAGTCAAACCGGATACCACAACCACCCCCAAAACCGTTCACCTCATCGACACCTTCCGCGTGGTGCATCCCGACGCCAAACCAGTCGGCACCTTCAATAGCTGGAAAGGCACCACCACGGGCGCAAAGATCGACTACGTTTTTGCCATGGACCATCTCAACATTCTATCCGCCGACATCCTGCGAATGCACAGGAACGACCGTTATCCCTCGGACCACTTTCCTGTGATAGCGACTGTGGCATGGCCGGAAGTTAAGAAGGCAAGAAGGTAGGAAAGTTAGAAACATTGATGTTCCCACACTACTGGGCCAGTTCTAAGCTATCTTGTCCCAGCCTGGAGCTGGTAATTTGCAGGCCAAATTTGCGTACCGACTCATCCTGTTCTGTATCAGCTTCCAGTGTCTTCAGAACCTCTCTATAAGTACCGCATTCGTCATGCAATTGATCTACAAGTTTCCGCGCGGTTTCAGCATTGATGCGTGGCTCATACCCACCTATTGGAGCTTTAAGCTCAAGGAGAACGATAACATTATTTGCACCACCCATAGCAATATGCCTACCGTTCCGGCTGATATCTACTGCCCTGACGCTCCCCTCTGATTTAAGCTTAAGTACACCTACTCCACCTTCCAAATCCCACAACAGAACTCCATCTATGGTTGCTGCTAGTAGCCGTGTGCAGTCCGGAGAAAGTTTTATATCATTTACATTATTAATGCATTGGAATGTCTTTACTTCTTTATTATTTGTTACATCCCAAATCTTCACCTCTCTTCCCCATATGTCATCATAGTGGTATCCGACGCCTGCGACAATGCGTTGATCGTCTGGCATAAATGACACACTTGTGAGATTTTTCTCATGAACTTTGCTTGATGTTAATTCCTCACCAGTAGAGCTGTCCCAGGTCTTTACATATCCATCCCAGCTACAGGAAACGAACCTGTCACCTGTTGAACTAAAGCCAATGGATGAGATACCGTCTTGATGTCCGGGCATGCTCATCAAAAGATGGCCAGTTAAGGCATCCCAGACTCTGATAGTCCTATCGTCGCCTCCAGAGACTATGGTCTCACCACCAGAACTGAAGGCCACGCAGTCCACACCTCCTGTACCCCCCGAAAGCGTCATGACTTCCCTGCCTGTCATACTATCCCAGATCTTGATCACTCCATCGGCACCACCAGAGACAAACCTCCAGCCATTCGGACTGGGCGACACACTGTATACTATGCCCTTGTGTCCACACAACGTCATGACCTCACTTGCGCTCTCAACATCCCATATCTTGATCAGTCCATCCTGGTCACCCGAGATAAGCCTTTTTCCGCTTGCGATGAAGGCAATCGACCAAATCGGGACTTTGTGTCCATAGAGAATTGTTCTTCCTCGATTTATTTTGGGATTCCATACCTTGATCTGCCCCTCGCCACTTCCGGAGATCACATGTTTACCATTATTACAGAATAATACAGATGTGACGCTCCCACCATGTCCACGACATGTTTTTATGTTGGCTCCACTGTCAATATCCCACACCTTGACAGTAGTGTCATAACTTCCTGAGACAACATGCTCGGCATCAGGACTAAAGGCAGCAGCGGTTACTCTCATTGAATGGCCCCTGAGGGTCGTAAATTCAACACCACTTTGTGCATTCCAGATCTTGATGGTTTTGTCCATACTCCCAGATGCTATTTTCATTTCTCTTGGGCCGTAAACGGCAGATAAAACACCACTTGTATGGCCCCTAAAAGTCTGGAGTTCATGGCCTGTGGCTGCGTCCCACACCTTGAGAGTTTTGTCCTCGCTCCCAGTAAGTATGCGTTTTCCGTCTGGGCTAAATTTTGCACAATTTACCCTGCCTGTGTGCCCTTTGAGAACCATCTTTGTTTTGCCAGTTTCAGCATCCCAGACTGTGGCTGTTTTATCTTCATTCCCAGAGACAATCAGTTTGTCATCAGGACTGAAAGCCACAGAGAATACACATTTTGAAATATCCGAAGAGTAAGCCTCTGCCCCCTCCTGAAAGGTAATCAATTCTGCACCAGTCTTAGCATCCCACAGCTTCATGGCCCCATTCATGGTCCCCGAGACGAGTCTTCTTCCCTTCGAATCCAGGTCTATGGATAGAATCCATCCCCCAGCCCAAAAATGCATGATCTCGGATCTGTCTTCCAGATTCCAAACTTGGATGCCCCCCTTTTCGCTTGATGCGAAGACATAATGTTCATCTTGGCTTAAGACAATCGAGGTAACCATCTTCATGGCTTTATACAAAGGCCGACACAGCAAAGTCACCTCTGCTTCGTCAGAAACATAGGAAAGCCAATCCCATTCCCAGCCCCGCAAATCCGAAGGGCATGACGCCAGAAACTCATCACCTCGCGTTGTGAGACCGTCACGATAGGCCAATTCGGCCAGCGCAATGCTGTTTCCATAGTTGGTACGACGCAAGGACTCTGCACGTTGCTCGGACACTTTCTGGGCCTGCTTGGCCATCACATACAGGCCACTGCTTACGACAAGTCCTGCCACCAGAAACCCTACAATAGCTATCGTCGAAACAACCGAAGCCTTATGCCTAACCACAAACTTACACAGCTTGTAGGATATTGACTCCGGCCCGGCCAGCAAAGGCGTCCCATCCAGGTAGTTCTGAATATCCTGGGCAAGCTCAGCGGCGGATTGATAACGACGCGTACGATCCTTACGCAGGGCCTTCAGAGGTATCCACTCCAGTTCTCTGTGCAAGCGTCTGGTCAGACTTGAAATCTCGGTGCAGCGTCTTTGGGCAATCTTTTTGGCCTCTTCACCCAGACTGACAAATCGACTGCTCGGTCTCGGGGGTTCCTGCTCGCGAAGGGTCTTACGCATGCCTTCTGCCCCACCTTGACGCAGGGTATCAGGGTCAAATGGCAGTGTCCCTGCCAACAACTCATACAGGACGGCTCCCATAGAATAAACATCGGAGCGCGTGTCAATCCCCTCAAAGGCCATGTCCGCCTGCTCCGGACTCATATACTCAGGCGTGCCCACCATCTGGCCGCGTGCTGTGTACAGTGTCCGGTCTGTCAGGGGCTGGCTCGTGGCCCGGGCCACACCAAAGTCGATGATCTTGGACACAGGTCTGTCATTTTGGGTGCTGACTAAAATATTCGAAGGTTTGAGATCCCGGTGAATGATACCCTTTTGATGAGCGTGCTGAACTGCCTCGCAGACCTGCTGAAACAATCTTAGTCGATCTTCAATGCTTAGCTGATGCTGGTCACAGTACTCTGTGATCGGCTGACCGTCCACATACTCCATCACAAAATAGGGGCGTCCCACATCTGTGGCACCAGAAGTAAACACATGGGCAATATGGGCATGATCCAACAGTGCCAGGGCCTGACGCTCCGATTCAAAGCGGGCTAGGACCTCCTTGGAGTCCATACCCGGCTTGATGATCTTCAGGGCCACTCGCCTGCGCATGGGCCGTTCCTGCTCTGCCAGATACACGATCCCATAGCCGCCCTCACCGAGTACACTGAGCAGTTTGAAACGGCCAATCTGGGTCCCCGGATGCTCCACGGACGTACCTTCAAACGCAGAGAAAAATGGTTCTCTTTCGTCAGGGTGATTCTCATGGCCGTTTGTTTTGCCTTCTGCTTCCATTCACGCAGTCCTTAAACGCGCAAGTCAAGCGTTATCATAATCATACCGAAGAACCGAAGTTATGACAAGACCCCAATCGGAGAACGACCATTTGTGCATGCCAAAGCAATCTAGAATTCGATGGGCTATGTATAATCGCATGGTGTTGTTTTCATGGAGAGACATGAAAGGCTGCGAGCCGAAGCCCGCAGCCTGGGTGCTGAAGAGGAGGCAATTACGTAATCCGTAATTGCTATTTCTGCAATTCGTTATGCAGGTAAAGCCCTGTTAAAACAAACTCTTCCTGGGCCCCCAGCAGCAACTCTGGCTGCTGTAGTCCAGCAAGAATATTCGTTTGCAAAGAGACTTCTCTGGAAACAACATTAGCGATAGTGAGAGTTCCATCCACATACCAGGCCCATGCACCAGCCTGCTGAATATCAGCATAGGTGCCAGTGGCTTCCGTCACCGTGATGAGGCAGTCGCGTCCGTCATGAACCGAGGCTCCAAAGGCGATGACAATGTTGCCATCTGCGTCAAGGCTCGCATGTTCGGCATTCATATCCGCCACAAATAGTCCCTTAGCGTCTCCAATAATCTGGCCGTCAATCTCCTCGGGATTGACGTCGTTATAATCGTTCAGACGCATTTCGCCACCAAAGCTAAATTTTAGCACCATGTTCTCGTCAATACTGGGGGCACCGGCTGTGAAGGTTTCGAGTTCGCCTGAAACGGTGTCTCCGAGGAATCGCATGTTCACGGATGTAGGACATTCGTGCCAGTCCCACGGGCCGCCAGTCCAGACCTGATTCCACAGCGCACCACCTGCGCCCATACGTTCGGAAATACCCGTACCATATTCACAGAAGGCCTGGGCCCGCTTGGTCTCATCCGGTACATACTCACCACTGAGAGCAAATGTCCCAATGCCCCCAATCAGCGGCACCTTGCCTCCAAGGGCTGTCATGATGTTATCCTGAAGCGATTGCCCTTCAATTAGAGGAATAGCGTATGAACCGGCGAATGACAATTCCCAATCTTCGGTCTGCTGAATGTAGGCAAACACACCAGTGGCTTCTTCCAAAGCAAGTGTCAGCTTAGGAGCAGGTGCGGGAAAAGGTGCCAAAAACATACCGGATCCCTCATCCATGATAACTCGGGCCGCATTGATATCAATGACATTAATACCTGCCCCACTCAAGACCATGGTGCCAGTGACCACATCTTTGTTAATGGCATCATGAGCAGACAGAATCAACGTGCCACCAATCGGGAGTGTAGCAATTAGATCATCACTAATATCTGCCGAGGCAGTCGTGCGAAGATCCAGCACCGCGGACACATTAGCATCCAGAAGGGATTCACCCATGCTGTCAGACCATGTCCAGGGCCCTTGTCCCCAGTTGAGCTGCCAGACGGCCCCACCTGCAAACAATTCAACCGTAGTCCCTGAACCGCAGTCAGTAAACGCAATCGAATCTGCCGATGCTGTCGCTGGCAGCAATCCGGCAATAAATACAGCGCCCAAGACTACGCTAAATAACTTCATCTCCCTCAAATATGTGTTGGATTTCATGGATCTTATTCTCCTCTTAAGTGATTTATTATGGATAGTTCCTTTCTTCTGCTTCGTTCTGTATTCTTCAAGCCAGCCTCGCTAATAGCAAAGCCAGCCTGGTCAGCCCAGGGGATTCTTACGAATCAAGGTGTTTGGATTAGGGATCATTTGTATTTATCCATCCTTCAAAATAAATGGGATTGTTAATCGCTGTCAAACCAGGGCAAATGTGTACTTGGGCCATAGATATGCTCGCATTGAACATAGAATTTGGTGTAGCCGCTCGGACCATAGATATGCTTAACTTCATCTGAAAGACTATCAGCGAGATAACAGCCCGTAGGCTGATTTTGGTGGCAATGAATGTGATCGTTTTTCAAATTGAACAGAGTCTTTTTCTCATGGTTATATATATGGTTATTTCATATGCGATATCCGGTATACACAAGCACTCCTTGTCATTATGCTACATCGCAAAGCTATATATTTGACACTTCACACTTCATCCTTCACACTTTGGCTCCGGCCAAAGGCCGGGCTTCATTCCCCTCCTGGAATTAAGTACAAGGAAATGCGGTAGATCTTCCTGCAGATTTTTGGAATTGCCAATAATATCCCAGTTCAATTGTACTGGCCGACTGACCTGCCATGATATATACTGCTTTCATATCAGGACTTGCGCGTGGAGTTTGCATAAAAATAGCAGAGACCTCTTGCGGAAAAATCTTGGGACTATGTCAAAATTCAGGCATGATACATCATTAGGGGGAGTGGGCAGGCACTTTCCAGTGACCGAGTGGACCCGTATTCTGGATACGACTGCACGCAAGGCAGTGTTGGATGAGCTGTGCGTGAAGTACTGGAGGCCGCTGTACAGCTATCTGCGAGCCAAGGGGTACGCCAATGAACAGGCCAAGGACTTGGTGCAGGGATTCTTTACCGAGAAGGTGATTGATCAGCAGGTTGTCCGGTTGGCAGACAGAGACAAAGGGAAATTCCGGAATTTCCTGCTGGTGGCCTTGAGGAATTATACCCTTAATATTCACAAGAAGGATAAGCAGGTTTCCTCGGTTAGCTTGGACCACCCTGGTATTGAACCCTGTTGCGACCAGGATGCGGAAATGAGTTTTAACCGAGCCTGGGCAGAAACCCTTCTGGATCGTGTACTGAAAGACCTCAAGTTGGAGTGTGATCGCAAGGGCAGAACTACCCATTGGGCGTTGTTTCACGAGTGGCTGGTGGTGCCGATGCTGGAGCAAGACAAGGCCAGTATGAAGGATCTCTGCGCCAAATACGACCTGGCCAATGCAGCGCAGGCTTACAAAATTATATTTCGCATAAAGGAACGCTTTCGCTCACTTCTTAGAGAAAAACTAGGCAGTCTGGTGGGTACGGATGCCGATATTGACGTGGAGATCGGAGAATTCATCGCCGCTTTTTCAAGAAATTAGGGAAGATTTGCCACTCTTTCTTGTACTTAATCCATAGAAGCTAACCATAGTAGATGAAATGTTCGGGTGACCCAATGAGTGATGGACAAGACCTCCATTTGGATTCAAATCAGCGCACACGTCTGCTGAAGATCGGTCTGTCCACGTCATCGTCTGGCGACTATGATGTGGAACCGTATGAAAGAAGGACTGACACTCTCTACCAGATCCTGACGAGTACACTGCCCCTTACCCAAGATATCAAAGCCTCACTCCCGGATCTCATCACCGGTCAAGGTCAGGACCTCATTTCCATCAGCGGAAAAACCATGGGCGAACTGATTCAGGACCCAAACACCGATCTCATCACGCTGAGGAAGACCAAAGAGCACTGCAAGCAAAGTGGGACAGATGCTGGCTCCAAAGAGACGCAGGATGCCTTCATGGCCGTGTACTTTGCCGCTATAGCGAGTGCCCTGGTGTTTCATGACACAAAAATAAGTCACCACAAAGACAAGGATCTACCCGGATTCTTTGACTCATTCGTGAAGATGCCCTGGGTCCTCGAAGAGCTTCGAACGCTCTTTAGAAGGGCAATCTCATCAGACCAGCGGTAATTCTCCTTTACCGCAGCTTGACTGAAGCGAAACTTGTGTTCATGCGAATGCTGCCTGGTCCGTCTCCCAGGGTACCGGTGATCCGATCTTTACTGAGTTTGCCCTGGACTGTCACGGGGCGATCCACATCAATGGACCCATGCGAGGTGGACAACTCCACACTGCCTCGGAAGGTCCTGGGCGGTTCCATGGTCAATGACCCGTGCGAACTGGACAGGCTGGCGTCAAGATCTTCAGGACCGTCCGGGGCGTAGGTCACTGACACACTGCGATAGCAGGCCTGTTTACTGGATCACCGTCTGATAGGTTTCCCACAACTGGGTGATGATCGCGGGATCGGTTAGGCCATGCTTCTGGTCCTTGACCGGCCCGTCACGCAATGAAAAATCGCCCTTTTCGCTCAGGGCGAGCAGTGGGTCCTGCGTCACCGCTTCGCTAGAGAGCGTGCAGTTTTCCGTGTCTGTTTCATTTTGCCAGAAGGTGTTGGCTCTGATCACATTACCATTCTTACCCTCTTTGTCATACAGAACAATCGCCTTGGCATTGTCCTGAAAGATATTGTGTTCTACAGTCAGTTGGCATGTGTCCCAGGCCCCGATGGCAGATTGCGACGACTCCAAAAAAACATTGTTTCTGATGTCATATCTTGACAGATAGTATCCCGCTACACCTGAGAAATCTCTTAGGAACACACAATTGGAAATGCTGCCCTGACTGTTCTTGTTACCCAGGTAGATGCCGCATCGCTGTACATCAGCGATCAGGCAGTCCTTGACTGTCAAGGTGCCACCTGTACAGCGAATGCCGTGGTATTCAAAACCTGAAACGAAGGTTCGCTCAACAGTTAAGCGGGAATTGTCATACCCGGTGATACCCTGGTGCCCGCCGTCCAGTACCAGGCAGTCTGTAACGGTCCCCTGTGATGCCTTGCCGAAGCACACCGTATATTCAAAACCGTCAAATCGACAGGCCTGCACATCAACCCGCTGCGTCCCATCAACACGTAAAGCCACAGGGGCTAGTGACGTCCCCTGCGTGATAGGCCGAACCCAACAATCCTCTACCACCGCCTGGCTGTTGACAATCCAGATGGCATAGGGTGAAAGGTCGGCACGCCGCGCCGCAGAAATCATCTGCCAGGTAACAGTGAGTTTTTCAATCCGAACCGGTCCCCCTGTCACCCTGTCCACGTGGATGGCCGGATGATTGGCCTTGACCTTAAATATGCAACCCTCTTTGGATTCACCCTGTAATGTCAAGGGCTTGTTAATACGAATCGAATGTGTATATGTGCCATTCGGCACAATCACAGTCTGACCGGGCTGGGCCTTGTCAATTAGTTTTTGAATTATGTTGTCGCCCATTGGTTCTGCGGGCACGGCCGACTGGATAGTGCGATTGAGTTCCTCGAAGTACAGCAACATGGCCCCTGGCATGGCACTGGCATGACCCACCTTCAACTGGTCCAGAGATTCAATAATCGAGATGACAGTTTTAGAATCAGCTTCAGACCGTACCATCAGCATGCCGGCATTGCGCTGCCTCATGGAAGGCATCTGTTTGATCCATATCTCTTGAGGCAACGACATTTTCAGTGTGTTCCACAGTGTTTCAGCATTGCCTGAATTGTCTATGAACGAATATTCAATGGCCCAGAGCCTATTAGGATAGATTTGCTTGACCTCGTCCCAGTTCAATACAGCAGGCGGTTCTTTTTCTAGCAGTTGCTGATATAACACATAAAAAGATCCCTTGTCATGCAGAGAGGCTGAATTTCTGGGTATTCTTCTCAACAGAGCGTTTTCCATCAAACTGGAATCGGCCCCTCTCAAACCCCAGGTGATTCGCCCATACAGGTTGTTTTCATGATCTGCCAGGGCCATATTGATCAACTGCTCAATCACGGCCTCACTCTTGTCCCTGACAGTGGATAATCCATAGTACA
Source organism: uncultured Pirellulales bacterium (assembly GCA_964494325.1). Classification (GTDB taxonomy): domain Bacteria; phylum Planctomycetota; class Phycisphaerae; order Sedimentisphaerales; family Anaerobacaceae; genus JAIPFM01. Next base: position 108,201 of record CAZBTJ010000002.1, on the reverse strand, counting down.
CAGCATTGTACCGAATGTCACGCACCTCGTCTTTGGCCAGTTCCATCATCAAAGCAATGGCCTCGGGGTTCTGCAACTTGGCACTCCAGATCCAGTGACCACCCACCATCGTGGGAATAGACTTTCGAACTCGATCATCCGAGTCTTTACCACAGGCGATCAAGGCCTCCAGAAACGAATCGTCCATGAGACCGCTTAAGCCATTCTTGTTGATCTTATCCAAAGCACTGCGGCGCGTGCGACTGTTGCCTGTGAGCAGCTGCTCACGCAATTGAGGCATGCGATCACCAAACTCTGCACGCTTCTGCTTCAGGCTCTCATCGCGTTTCCATTGTTCAAAGTCCTGCTCACCTGCAAAATGTTTTAAAAGGATTTGAGCTGTTTTTTGTGTGTCAGGATCTTTGTCCTCTGCATAAGACCGGATGAGTGAAACCAGCGCCTCTTTCTGCCCCCCTATCCCCCAGGTGATGCGGCCCACATCTTCACCCTGCATACAGATGTCAGCCAGCGTTCTGAGCACATTGGGAGACTTGTCCTTCATGACAGACAGGCCAAAGTATACGGCATAGTGTCGCTCCATGGGCACGGCATGATACATGATCTCAATAGCCTCGGCATGTTGCGGGTCTTTACCCCAGATGTATTTGTTGCCAATCCAACGCAGGACCAAGGTCTTGTGCTTGGACGTACGCCGAAAACCCTTTCTCACTGTGGACAGAATCTCTTCGTCGGATCGCTTGTCCTTGTCTACGGCGTCGAACAACAAACCCAATGCCTTGCCGCCGTCGCTGTCATTCGGAAAGAACTTATCCGGGTTGGGGGGCAGATACTTATCCGTTCGTTGCCAGTCAAAGGACCGGGCTGGGTCTTTGGGCTGCACTGATCCAGAATCTGCCTGGTTCTTGGCGCCCGCATCCTGCGACCCTGTCACTCGATCAGTCTTCTCCTGCTCATCAGTCTGAGTCCGTCCCGTGGGCATCAACGTCCCCAGGCCGCAACTGGCACGAACCTCGACATCGGCGACAGGATTTCCTGTATCGTCAGTGATCTCTCCGGTCACACAAAAGAGCCTTTCCTTTGTTTGGGAATCAGTTGCCTTTGGCTCGCCTTGACGTGCGCCAGCCATGGGCAATAGCAATCCACCCAATGCCAACACACAAAATCCAACGAGGCCCAGGCGAGCGGTTTTGGGAAATGGGCGGCCCAGCATGCGTCTTACCCTTCGATTGAGTTCACTTTTGTTTTCCACCAGGCCGATTAAACGTAAACTCAAAGCCGGGCGTAACAAGGCCATGCGTGCAATGCCCACCAGGGTCTCAGGATACGTCGTGGCCTTTTCTTTCAACGCCACCAACACGGCCTCATCCACTGCGTTTTCACGGATACGTCGAATCTGCCAATTGGCAAGCCAGAGGAATGGATGATAGAAATACAGAATCTGCAGCAGGGTCTGAACAAAATTGACCCAGAGGTCACCGCGTATCACACTGCGTATGCGTCTTCTAAGAAGCCGGTCTGCTACGAACAATGCGACAATTAACACGCTCACCTGAATCAACATGTCCGCAGACAAATTCACAAACGCCTGACCCACCCAGTTTAATACCTCAACAAACGTATTCATGACAAAACCTCCATAAGTTCAAGCTTGCGCTCCCTATCATTCTGTGTGCGACATGCTACGTCTTGACCCCTGATTTTCTTGCTTTGATCATGGCTTCCAATTCGTCTAGTTCGCCATGGCTGATGTGATCGCTATCGAGGAGAAACTGCATCATCAGGGTGAGTGCCCCTTCAAAGGCCCGCTTGAGAGTCTTCAGAATCTCCTTGTTCTGCGCTTCTTTTCGTGTGATAGCAGAGGTATAGAGCATCAGATTTCGAATACGTTCCGTGGTGAGAAGACCTTTTTTTACCATGCGATCCATGATCGTTTTGACGGTACTGTAGGACCAATCACGCTGTTCTTCGAGCAGTTCCTGGACTGTGGGCGCGGGCACAGGTTCATGTTCCCAGACAGTCTGAATGATGGCCCATTCCGCTTCAGTCAGTTCGTTGCTTGTTTTTTTGACCATAAGAACCTCCCTTTCTTTATACTTGAAAAGATTACTTTACATGTGTAAAGGCCGTCAAGGTTTTTCTTGAAGCATATGTCAAATCATTGATTCAGGAGGCCAAATTGATGGCCAATGTCATGTATATGGCCACACTGATGGAATCATTGGCTGTGGTCACAATCGGACCGGAGCTGATCGCGGGATCAATGCCAATCTGTTTAAAGAGAAACGGTAAGACCAAACCCAAGGTCGTTGAGACCATAATGGCCGCGAACATGGCCATGCTGAGTGAACAGGCAAGCCACGCAATGGATATGGTCTTGGGTAAAACCGTCGTTGCAGACTCAGCAGTAGCCATGTTGGGGTCTCTAAAACTGCTGAATCCCAAACAGACAATACCACTGAGAATGGCACAACTCAAGGCCACCAGCAGTGCCACACGTACTTCGCGGCTGAATACTTGCCCAAGCCGAGTGGCCGCCAAGTGACCAGTGGCCAATCCCTGCCCCACAACCGCAGATGTCTGCAACCCAGTATTGCCACTGATAGCGGCCACCATGGGGGCAAACACAGAGGCTGCAGCATAGAGGTGTAGATCAATGGACTTGAAGAATATTTGCACCATGGCCGTGACGGCCGTACCGAGTAGACAGGGGAGCATCCAAGTCATGCGAATGCGTGCCGCATTGAGTACCGATTCGCTATCCAGTTCGTCCGGATCCGTACCTGCCATGGCCAGTACATCTTCTGCGGCTTCCTCTTCTGCGACCTCAATCACACGGTCAGCTGTAATACGTCCTGCAAGATGATGTGTCTGGTCCAGGACTGGAATCACAATCAAGTCATTCTTGCTAAATATGTTTCGTACTTCTTCCTGGTCCATGTCGGTGGTCACAAACAGGGTATCGCAATCGACAAGATCACCAATCCTGGTCCCAGCCTGTCGGGTCAGGAGCAAACGAATACGCACGTCCCCAACATATTTGCCCGTATCGTCCACCACATAGATCGTATAAAAATCTTCGTCAATATCAGCGTTTCGAATTATCTCAACGGCCTCAGTCACGGTCGCATTTTCGCCAACACTGATCAGGACCGGGTCCATGATACCACCAGCGGAGTCTTCAGAGTATTTCAGAAGCGCCTGGATTCCTTTGGAATCCTTTCTATCCAGGCTGCTGAGAACCTTTTGGGCCTGTTCATCAGGAAGTTCGGCCAAAAGGTCGGCTGCATCATCATGATCCAACTCCGTAAAAATGGCCTTGATTTCGTGGTCATGCAACAGATCATAAAGCTCGTCTCGTGTGGCCTCATTAACCTTTTCAAGGACCTCCGCACTCACTTCATGGTCCAATACATCAAAAATAAAACGCCGTTTATCGTTGTCCACCGATTCAACGATTTCCGCAATGTCACTCTCCCATTGATCAGACAAGAGCGTTTTTAGGCCCCCTAAGTCTCGACTCTCAAGTAGGATTTCGACTTGCTGGAGCAATATCTGTCGTTTTATTTTTTTGTTTTCGTCAGCCATGATACGATCCAAGCATGGGTACATCGTCACTTTACGCTAAAAAAATGTCTCCTCGACACTTTGGGAGCCTGTCGAGATTCGCCGACACACTCACTGGCATGATAACTCAAGTGCACTCGCCCGGCAACTCAGATTGAGGAAAAAGGATCTGACACAAAAAAAGTCACATTGGGAAAGAATTCAATGGAGTCAGGCCAGGAGAGGATAGGAGCATCTCATTGTCGGCCCGCCTGTTCCTAGGGGAACGATCAGCTCTGCGACCCAGATAACGGCGAGGCAGGTCATATTGGTGGCTATGTTCAACACAGCCCCATCCCAAAGCAAGCCGTTCGAAGTCAGGTCGGACTCTTCGACGGGTTACCCCGGGATAATTCCCAAGCCTCAGCTTTTCCAAGTCACAATAAATCAAACTAAACAGTCAAAATGTCAATGTCTCACTTTCGCTCTCTGACTAATACCCCCGTATCCTCCTGTGTCTGAGCCTTCTTCTCTAGCAGATTCAGGTTTTTTACGGGCCATATAGGGTCAGCTGGCTTGAGACTGCTATTCAGGAATGATTCAAGTTCAAGTCGCATCTTTTCGGAATCCCTGGAATCCATCTCTTTTCCTTCGCCAAAGATAGTCGAGTTACATAGTTACGTCTATATATGTAAGGGCGTTTAACAGGAGAATTGTTACAAGAAATTCGGATATTTTTGGTGAATCGCCAAAAATAATAAAATGGGAAACCTAAAGCGTAAGCCCTAGGTTTCCCTGAAAAAACAAAGGTATGTAGAGTTAATTTGGGATACCAAACCTTATTTTGCCAGTTTAAACGCCTTTTCTCCACCGTTAATTGAGGGAATGTCCAGGTGTCAGGTGCACACACCAAGATATTAACACTGGCTTCACAAAACTGTTTGCCAGACTGATGGGCATGCCCCCGATTCAATACGAAAAAACGCAACAACTCCTGCTCAGCAGTGGTGATAAGCTGTATAAGCCACATCGCGGCCTGTTTTTCCAGGTTGATTGTTGCCATCCAAATTAGACATGACGTGACATGGGTTGCTAATTTGTCGTGGGCGTGGCAAGCATACGCAGTTTTTTTTCAACCTCCGGCTTCAACTCATTTTGCCAGTAGCGCTCGAGCACCGGGGCCAGTACCTGTTCTATCGATTTTGTTTCTTTCTCATGAATGCCCCGGACTATGTCACGAATGAACTGCGCCTGGGCCGGAGAACACAGTGCCAAGATCGCATGGAGATCCTGTTCATCAAGATCCTGCAGAGCCTGACTTAAGAGGTTGAGACACTCAGAGAGCAGGTGGTCTTCCTCAACAATAAGGCGCCAATCGTTTTGAAAATCCCTGACAGAGAGCTGCTTCAGGCCCTTGGCCGCAAAGGTGCGGCTCAGCGGTTGATTGACGTAGGTCAGCAGCTTTGCAGCTGCCAGGAAGCCGATGGGACCGGTCTGGGGTGATTGATAGAGCCTGCGCAACTCCATGCCTGTGTACTTACCCATGCCCCCAGCCACAAACACGGTCTCACGCGACAGAGTCCAGGGCCAGGATTCGGGAGGAAACAACTCATTGCTGATCTCAAACACAAAGGCTGCAAACATGGAAGCTACCATGCTCATCGGAGACTTCATGGTTTTCATGTCCTGGGGAGACAGCTTGAAATGATCTTGGTCTCGACCCCGTCTCTTGACGACCCACTCGTCAAACGGTGCGACGGTTTGCCCAAGCACCTCGCCTGCCACGGATGCACCCCGGGCCAGATCATCCAGCGGTATGTCACTCAACGTTCCAGATCGCTGCACCAAAACCGTGTGAAACAGGGGCAGGGCAGCCACATACTGCACAAGCGAACCCACAGGCCTCTGAGGAACAAACGCTTGCGCATGATCTGACGCGGCCTGTTCAAGGGTGTTGCGCGCCCGGTCAAAGAGGCCCAGGGCCATGGTCAGTACAAATGGGGTGTTTGCGTCTTGAGGTGTCGTCACTTGATTGAGTCGCCCGGACTCAGTATCCAGTATCACCTGATAGCCGCTATCCCCTGCGAAATTCACAATACCTTTATCAAGCAGCTCTGTGAGATCGATGCCCTCTCTGTGTGCGAAAGAGAGAAAACACACCGGCGCCAGCTTGACATCCAGGTGGTATTGCCCCCCTAATCGATTGTTTTTGATCGCAATGCCTGGCCTGATCATAAACAACTTAGTCTCCGTGGAGTCCGGATTGGGCACCAGGGCCAAACTGGCAAGAATCTGTGCGGACAATTCCGGCAACACAAATCGGGTCTTGCAGGTCGGAGAAAAGAGAGAGATGTTCTCTGGTGTCACCATGGCGGCATTGACAATGCGCCCTGCCTGGGCGCCCGTCTGAGTTCGTGCCACACCCAGTATGCCCTGGATAGGAGACACGACGATCTGCAGTGCCAGGTTCAACTCTTTGATGTCAAGCGTGACCATAAGATCATCCTGTCCATGCTGAAAACCTGACAGCCAGTCACAGGATTTCAGCAGCAGGGTCTCTTCTGGGGAGAACGTCTCAGACAGGGTGGGCGCGGGCTCATACTCCCTCACGTTAATTCTCAGCCTGATGACCTCGCTCGCCGCATCCGCCTGTGGCGTGACGCTGTAGCCCAGGAATCGAGCGGCACGCCAGAGTCGGTCTTCAACGTTTGAGATCAGGGCACGATCCAGCAGCATCCCCTCTTTCAGGCCCAGGTAGTCCAGGATCTGCGCGCGCGTATTCTTCTGATTGCCGGTGATGATAATCTTGCTGATCGTACGCGACCCTTCCTCTTCGATGCGCACGACCAGGCGTGCACTGGATACGCCCGGGGTGGTGACAACGTCTACTGTGAATGTACAGAAATAATATCCCAGTTCGGCCAAGACCGATTTGATATCACGGATTAGCTTGTCCAGAGAGCCCTGGGAAAACGCCGCAGGCTTGCCCTGCTGCCAGATGGGGTCCTCTGTCTCTGTCTCCTCTGATTCCGTTGTCTTGACCCGACGTTCTGTCATGCGCCTGACAAACGACTCTACGGGCAGAGTTGTGGCACCGAGGACTTCAATGTCACCGAAGACGTAGCGAGGCCCTTCAGAGACAGTCACCACAATCTTTTCGCGCGTCTTATCTATGGCCACAGCCGCCTGGGCGTCTTTAAAGCCACTCTGTTGAAAACCAGCCTGAATCAGTCTCTCAACTGCCAGCAGGTACTGACGGAACGAAGCCGCCGAGTGAGACGCCAAAAGAAAATCTGGACACCTCATGAGACTCCGCCGGATCTCCTGGGCTGAAAACGTTGAAATACCTTCAAATTCGAGTCGAGACGGATCACCCAACGCACCCACAGCCATAGGCAAAGGTGAGGCAATATCTTGTGCACAAAGACAAGACATAAACGGCATCCAAAGACTAACGGCGAGAAGAACAATTCGTTTCATAGCAAGCTCCCTTTCATGTGAACATAATCTCTATTATCCGTGATGAAAGGTCTGTTTGCAAGCAAACGAAAGAAAATGTTGCCCCTTTATAACGACTCTTCTACAATCTCCAGGCGGCACCTGGGGATACTCTCCAGAAAATGCCTGCCATATCGCTTGTGCACAACACGACTGTCGAGAATCACGACAATACCCTGATCGGTTTTGCTTCGAATGAGACGGCCAAAGCCCTGTTTGAATTTGATGATGGCAGAGGGGAGTTGATAATCGAAGAAGGGGTTGCCGCCCTGCTTTTTGATCAGTGCCATGCGTCCAGCCAGGAGAGGATGATCTGGTACAGCAAACGGAAGCTTGACGATAATGACATTGCTCAGACTGTCACCCGGGACATCCACACCCTGCCAGAAACTGTCTGTGCCAAAAAGTACGTGTTTTTCGTCCTGCTTGAACTGGTGGAGCAAGGTGGTTCGATCAACCTGTCCACCCTGCTTCAGCAGGGTAAACCCTTCGGCCCGGAACCAGACTTCCAATGTGTTTGCCATCTGTTCGAGCATACGATAACTGGTAAAGAGCACAAAGGCACGTCCCTCTGTCTTGAGGAGATACTTTTTGATTGATTCTGAGGCCTTTTCTACAAAAGTATCATGGTTCGGCTCTGGTAGATCGGATTCCACATAGACAATGACATTTTGTTCATAATCAAAGGGTGCCCCAAGTTTGACAGAGTCGTATTTGTCCAAACCAATGCGTCCACAGAAGAATTCAAAGCCGCCTTTTTGGTGGCCCGCCTGCCCTCCTGTGCTCAAGGTGGCACTGGTCAAGACCACGCTATCGTGGGGTTCAAATAAACTCCGCTGCATATACGGGCCAATGTTTAAAGGCGCACTTTTAAGGCCAACTTCGGAAAAGTCCATCGATCCGGATTCCACCCAGTGAACATGATCATCATGGGTCTGATTGATGAAGTCACTCAACTCTTCCGCCACTGAGTGACACATATCCGTGTAACGCGTGAGCTCCAGTTGTTCATCCTTGTCCTGGGCCTTTTTGATCTGCTTTTTTAATTGCCGTTTTAGATCCTTGAGCACGGGACTCAAGGTGTTGTCCACCACATGGGCAGGACATTGGCCCTGAGACTGATGTTTGTTCTGTTGATACCAGGCGTTGACACCATCAAAAAAGGATCGTGCCTGAAGATGGGCCTCACAGACCAAATTGATCGCGTCTGTGTCTCGTGCGTCCATGAGCAAGCCCTTGCGCCTACGAGGATGATATAAACCATCCAACACATAACTCACTCGCCGATGACTGATGTTTAAACCAAAATGGTCCTCCGCGATTCGTTCAATCGTGTGCGCTTCATCCAATACCAGCACATTGTAGTCGGGCAGGAGTGCGTAATCTTCTCTCTTTAGCACCAAATCGCTAAAGAGCAGGGCATGGTTGGCCACAATGATATCGGCATTTCCCAATTCTCGCCGCGCTTTTAAGTAAAAACAGGATTGAAAAAACCGACATTTTCTGCCCTGACAGTTGCCGTGTTCACTTTTTACCTTGTCCCAAACATTGGCCCTGGGCACAAACCCCAAGGAAGACAACGAACCATCCTTAGACTCAGAAGCCCAGGCATCAATGGCCCTCATTTGCTCGGCATAGGCACCCAGCAATCGATCCATGCGTGCCAAAGAAAAGGCCAGACGACGCCGACAGACATAATTACCCCGCCCCTTGGCCAGTTTGGCAATGAATCCCTTATCCAAACAGGTGTCCAGAATGGGCAGGTCTTTTTGAATCAACTGTTCCTGAAGATTGATCGTATTGGTGCTTATCAGGGCCTTGCCAGCCTGCTCAAAGATATATTCGATGGCAGGCACCAGATAGGCAAAACTTTTCCCCACGCCAGTACCCGCCTCTGCCACCAAATGATGCGACAAATTAAAAGCCCTATAGACAGCCGCTGCCATATCCATCTGCTGTGGCCGAACCTCATAATGTCCCAGCGTCTCAGCAATGGGCCCTTCATCGGACAACAGTTGGGCAATCTGGCGTTCAGGCTCGGTACGACGCATAATCATGTGGCAAAATTCCTAGGACTCATTAGAAAGCCGGGATTATACCATGAATGTAAACGGCTTTGAAAGTATATAACAACAGGTTGACAAACGCCGTGTTCAACCCCTATGATCCTAATCATGAACTTGAAAAATCCCTTTTTTAATAAAAACGAACCGCCATTGATTTGCGTGACGCACGGGCAAGGGGGGTATGAAAATACGATAAACGCTCTAAAGAGCCTGCCGCTTAATCAAATAAAGGGCAAACGCGTATTACTCAAGCCTAACGCCGGCCGGCCAGCAAAACCTGGATCTGGCGTGACCACTGATCCTCAGGTCCTGGCAGCCGCCATTGATGTGTTTCAGCAGGCAGGTTGCCATGTGGCTGTGGGAGAAAGCCCAATTACTGGCGTCAAGACACTCCAGGCATTTGAAACCACTGGCATGGCACAGGTCGCCAGGAAACGTGACTGTCCTTTAATTGACATGGATGCCCGGCCAGCCGTCACCGTAAAAATCCCCAATGCCCGAGTACTTCATAAGATTGAGCTGTGCCCCGAGGTCTTGGAGTATGATGTGGTGGTATCCATGCCCGTGATGAAAATGCACATGCATACAGGTGTGACTCTGGCCGTCAAAAACATGAAGGGGTGTTTGTGGCGGCGGAGTAAGGTACTCTTGCATATGCTACCTCCCATTGAAGGGTGTGATGAAAAGCCAATCAATGTGGCCATCGCAGATATGACGTCTGTGCTGCGTCCCCACCTGTCCATTATTGATGGCACGGTGGGACTGGAGGGCTTGGGACCAAGTGCTGGCGTGGCCAAACCTCTTGGATGCGTGGTTGTTGGCACGGATGCCTTTGCTGCAGATGCTGTGGCCTGTCGACTGATGGGCACAGACGCAACAAAGATTCCGCATCTGCGTCTGGGTGCTGAACAGGGGTACGGTACCATTGATTTGGCTCATTTGACCATTGAGCCCAATCACTGGGAGGATTGGATGATCCCGTTTGCTGAGCCACCCAAGAATCTGACGATGGAATTTCCAAACATCAAGATCCTGGACAATAATTCCTGCAGCGCATGCCAGTCGACCCTGTTGTTGTTTTTAAAGCACCACGCCAAATATTTATTGGATTATTTTCCTGATCAAAAAGACGTGTCTGTGGCCATTGGCAAGGGGCACACAGAATTACCTGAGAACACCTTATGTTTGGGAAATTGTACAGCCAGACATAAAAAAATGGGTATTTTTGTTCCTGGATGCCCCCCCATCTCAAGTGAGATACTGAACGCCCTGACAGGTCGACCTGATCCGGATGGATATAAAGAATAGAACGTCGCTTGTACTTGATCGCCAACACCGCTACAATACCCATAGACAATATAGCCAGGGGAGCCATGAAGTTGTTGTCAACTTTGGGCTGAGAGATTTCGAGTCAGGTCGAACCTGACAGAAATGACCCTTTGAACCTGATCAGGATAAGACCTGCGAAGGAAGGCAGTATTTTAGTTCTTAATTATAAGTGCTTAATTTTGAATTATTTATGGCGCTCCTTTGCAGGAGCGTTTTTTTTTGCTTATGAAACCTTTTAATGAAAAATTGACACGGGCCGTGGTGGGCATTGCCGGGTTAGGGGGATTGGGCTCCATGGTGGCCACTGCATTGGCTCGCACCTGTGTGGGACATCTGATTCTGTGTGATTTTGATCAGGTGGAAGAAACCAATCTGAATCGCCAGAACTACTTCTTGGATCAGGTGGGCATGAACAAGGTTGAGGCTTCACTTGTCAACCTGAGACGTATCAATCCCCACATCACCCTTGAAGCACATCATGGCAAACTGTCGCCCAAAGACGTCCCGAAGGTCTTTAAGGACGCCCACGTCATTGCGGAATGTTTTGACAAAGTTGACCAAAAACAGTGGATGGCCGAGACTGTATTGTCTGAATTGACTGTCCCGCTGGTGACAGGCAGTGGATTAGCGGGGATTGGCCGGAGTAATCTGATCAAGACCCAGGTGATGTCCAAACGCCTGATCATGGTGGGCGACCAAGTTAGTGATATCAATCTCGGCCTGCCCTTGACTGCAGGCCGTGTATGGATTGTGGCGGCTCACCAGGCCAATGCCATCGTTGAATTGCTCCTTGAATAGAAAAAGGCGTAAGATGAAAAGTCTAAAAATTAATGGAGAATCAAGGGATTTCCCTGAAGGGCTGCCTGAAACGCTGTCGGCACTCCTCGATTTGTTGAATATCAATCACGCGACGGTTGTCGCTGAAGTGGACGAAAAAATTATCAAACGCATACAATTTTCCAGCACGCCCTTGAAATCAGATCAGAGCATTGAACTGGTCAGATTTGTGGGCGGAGGATAGAGGGCAGTTCTTAGTTTTTAGTTCTTAGTTTTTGGCTTGTTTTAAAACGGGTGGTTATGGAACCTTTAAAAATAGCAGGTAGGACATTTGACTCACGATTGCTGGTGGGGACCGGAAAGTTTGCTTCCAATGGCTTGATGGCTAAGGCATTGGAGGCCAGTGGTTCGGACATTGTGACTGTGGCGTTACGCCGCGTGGATATTGAAAATGAAAATGATGACATGCTAAGTATGATCAATCAGAACCGATATTTGCTTTTGCCCAACACCTCCGGCGCTCGAGACGCCAAGGAAGCAGTTCGCTTGGCACGTCTGGCCAGGGCAGCCACAGGGATTGAATGGCTCAAACTGGAAGTCACGCCAGACCCTTACTATTTGTTGCCTGATCCTATCGAAACACTTAAAGCAGCTGACATTCTGGTCAAAGAAGGGTTTGTCGTGCTGCCCTATATCAACGCAGATCCAGTCCTGGCCAAACACCTGGAAGAAGTCGGCACAGCCACTGTGATGCCCCTTGCAAGCCCCATCGGTTCAAACAGAGGCCTTCAAACGCGAGCGGCCATTGAAATCATTATTGAACAAGCCAATGTCCCTGTCGTGGTCGATGCTGGTCTGGGTCTCCCCTCGCACGCAGCAGATGCCATGGAACTGGGTGCCGATGCCGTGCTGGTCAATACAGCCATCGCCACAGCCGACAATCCAGTGGCCATGGCAGAAGCCTTTCAACTCGCTGTGTTGGCTGGACGGACAGCGTATCTGTCCGGTCCAGGCGCAATAGGCAGAAAAGCCTCTGCATCAAGTCCATTAACGGGTTTTCTTAGGGAATAGCTCTTCCAATGCAAACACCTGTATCATATCAAAATTTTTCTGACCTCTGGACCAGACACTCGGTCTTTGGAGAACGTGACACTTGGCAGGATCGCCTGGACGCTGTGACCTGCCATGATGTAGAACAGGCTTTGCAGGCCACGCCTGGGATCTATCGCCCAAATCGCCTGTTAACTCTGATTGCCCCGGCCGCCCAAGCCTATCTCGAAGACATGGCGAACGCAGCACACCGTTTGACTGTGCAACGGTTTGGTAAGACAATCTCGCTTTACGCCCCATTGTACGTGTCAAACTATTGCTGCAATCAATGCCTGTATTGTGGGTTTAACTGTAATAATGAATACGAGCGTTGCCGATTGACCGTGGAAGAAGCCGTCAACGAAGCCCGTATCATTCATAAGGAAGGGTTTACAGACCTTTTACTGGTGAGCAGTGAAGATCGCCAGTTTATTACCGTTGGCTACCTGTGCGAATTGGCGCAACAACTTCGAGGCATGTTCAGCTCTTTATCCCTTGAGATCCATCAACTTGAAACCTCAGAATACAAACAGCTATTTGAGGCGGGCGTTGATGGTGTCACACTCTACCAGGAAACCTACGATCCAGAAGTCTATGCACAGTACCATTTAAAAGGTCCCAAGTCTGACTTCAACCGTAGACTCCGCGCGTGTGATAGTTTTGGACTGGCTGGCATGAGAAAACTGGGCCTGGGGGTTTTACTCGGATTGACAGACTGGCGATTGGAAGCCCTGGCTCTGGGGATGCACGGTCATTATTTGATGAAGCAGTTTTGGCGTTCGAAGATTTCATTTTCCTTTCCAAGATTAAGACCTGCCAACAAGGTGCAGGCCCAACAATTTGATCACTTGATGTCAGACCAGGACCTGGTTCAAATGCTCCTGGCCTTGAGGCTTTGCTTTGCAGATGCAGGCCTGGTGATTTCAACCCGGGAAAGCGCTCGCTTACGTGACGCGATGGTGCCCTTGGGCGTCACAAAAATGAGTGCAGGCAGCAAAACGAATCCTGGGGGCTATGGACAAAAGGATAAGACCCTCGAACAATTTGCCATTGACGACACACGGTGCCCCGCCGAAGTCGCACATATGCTGAAAACCAAAGGCATTGAACCTGTTTGGAAGGATTGGGACACAGGTTTTCACGCTTAAAACTTACAGGCCACCACAACAAGGTCCCAAAAAAGCTACTGCAACACCTTCACTTTCGACGATAAACTCCTTGTATGGTTGTTTTAGTCATGAACGGAGAATCACCATGAATCATAGATTTTTCCAATATAGCGTATTTGTTCTGTTGATAGCCCTTGATGGACTCTGCACGGGTCAAACAATTGCATTTACGGAAACCTGGGGGTATCTCATGAAAGGTGAAGAACGGTATATCACAGGCGAGGAACCTCTGACAGATATCGGATACTTTAGTGCCAGAGTCAATGATATTGGCCGGCTAGACGCCTCCCTGCCTCGTCCCAGCCTGCCAGGGCGACTCAAACATGCCAGAATGCATCTGGTCATTAGCGCCCCTGCCAATAAGGCATTGATGTACTTTTGTCTCAACCGGGACAAGCTTGCACGTGCAGAGCTTATCACCGATATTTTGAGGATATCAAGCCGCTTTGATGGTGTGCAAATTGACTTCGAAGTCATGCGTGCTGAAGAAGGAAGTGCCTATTTGGCGTTTCTATCTGAGATTAAACGTAAATTGCCTAAAAATAAGATTTTAAGCGTTGCCCTTCCTGCCAGAACAGCTGTCATGAAGGATGCATTCCCCTATACATCAATGGCAGCCATCGCAGATCGTGTCATCATTATGGCATATGATGAGCACTATCGAACAGGCCCTCCAGGCCCAGTCGCTTCTATCCAATGGTGCAAACGCGTATCACAGTTTTCTAAGTCAAACATTCCTTCCCGAAAACTGATAATGGGCATCCCTTTATATGGAAGATTGTGGCAAAAAGAGGTCGTTGCCAAGACCTTGAAATACCCGGACACGCTGATTTTGTGGAAAGAGCACAAACCTCCAGTGAGGCGAGAATTAGGTGAAATACCCTATTTTGAGATAACACGAACGGTTAATGGCATTGCCTATTTCGAAGATAAGCGAAGCCTAACAGAAAAACTGGCTCTGTACAAAAAGCAGGGCATCACAGGTGTTGGCTTCTGGAGAATTGGCCAGGGGCCAAGCGCTTTGTGGACCGTTTTGGCAACGGAATGATTTTTTTTGATCGTACATGTGTAGATTAATTGCAATAATCAGGGGGAAAAAAGGAGTAGTCCGAAATTTAGCCATTAACAAACATAATAAGACAACCGCTTCTTCCTAATATAAAAACGCGTTTTTTGCCCGATAATTCTGTTATAAACTCTGTTACGTCTACTGTTAATTCCCATAACAACCCCACTATCACTACTGACATGACCACTTGCATGTTATTTCCCGCAGGTTATTCACACCACATATAACAAATATGGGCCAGTTCGTAACAGGCACAGGAATCATGCCTAACTATAATCTTCTTATGAAGATAAGCCTTGGACAAATCCAAGTTGCTAACAATCTAATAGGCTATACTAAGAATAATACTAATTACCTTTATATAATATATAACATATACAAGTTCGGCTGTATTGTTAGATCTTTTCTTATCGGACTCCTCACAAGCTTGTCGAATGCTGTCTTTGAGCAAGATTTGCATAGAATCAAAAGCCAAATTTCTGCTAGATAAAATAGTAATTCTATTGTACACTGTGGCTACTTTTCGTTGTTGAAAAAACGGTTAGTTAACAGAGGCGTTGTTCTTACTTTTTTGAGGTCCGGCATGAAAGTCCAATTCAATCGATTGGCACTGTCTGAAGCATTAAGTTTGCTTACATCAGTGGTCCCAAGTCGTACACCGAAACCTATTTTGAAATGTGTACGTTTTGAGGCATTAACCGATTGTGTGCATGTGTATGCTACGGATCTTGAGGTGGGCATCAACTATATCCTGTCTGAAGTGCAGGTCATTGAGCCTGGGCAAACGGTGTTGCCGGCCGATAAATTGTCTGCCATCGTTCGAGAGAGTGTGGACGAGGTGCTCACACTGGATGTTCAGGATGGGACCTGTCAAATCGTAGGGTGTGATAGCCATTTCACAATTTATGGACAGGAACCGGAACAATTCCCCAATATTCCTGATGTGGATGGGCAACCTGATATTGAGGTGGGACTCCTAGGGCTAAAACGGGGTATCAAGCAATGTCTGTTTGCAACGGCCAAAGAAAGTAGTCGATACGCAATCAATGGTGTTTTGTGGGAAATAAAAGGCCGAAAATTGATGCTTGTGGCCACCGATGGTAGACGTCTGGCGCAGACCAATGTCAATTTAAGTCTGGCACCCGGGGGGGAAGAGGGTGTCAGCATTATTGTGCCATCTAAAACCATGGCATTGGTTGAAAAACTCAGTGGAGATGATAAGGAGAAGGTGGCCATCCAATTGGTGGGAAGCCAGATTCTCTTGAGTTGTGCTCCAGTGAGTATTAGTTCAAATCTTGTGGATGGTAATTTTCCAAAATATGAAGATATCATCCCCAAAGATTTTGACAAAAGAATTGTGCTAAACAGTGAGGCTGTGGCCAGTGCAGTACGTCGTGCGTCTTTGCTTGCCAGTGAAGAAACCAAAGGCATCAAACTGTCAATTTCTGATAATTCTATCATGTTTTCCGGGCGTGCTCCTGAAGCAGGTGCTGCTGAGATCACGATGACGATTGACTACTCTGGTGAACCGATCAGTGTGGGATTTAATCCGCAGTTTCTTACAGATGCACTGAGGGTAATTCAGACACCCGAATTTGAACTTGATCTTGGGCAACCTGATCGTCCAGGTTTGATTCGAAGTGGGTCTGAGTTCCAATATGTTTTGATGCCTATCAATTTGGGTTGAGGCGGTTGAATGTGTTTCTAAGGCTGATGGCTTTTTCGTGCCTCAGATACAGATGGAGAATCTATGTCTCTTCCGGAATTGAGATACAAGACCAGGCCCAATACCAAGCGTCTCGGTGAGTTAGTAGACACGATCATGAGACGGTCGATCAAGCCGAATCAGAAACGTCTAAACCCGGTAGTTGAAGCGTGGTTGTCGATTGTGCCACCTGGATTTGCACCCTATTGTTGTGTCAAGGGTGTGGTTAGATCGGAATTAAGAATTGGCGTGAATTCGCCCGTTTATTTATATGAATTACAGCTTTGTTCACAGGACCTGCTTAAAGCCCTTCAGGAAAAGGTGCCTCAAGCGGGCTTGCGACGAATTAAGTTTATGTTGGGGTAACCCAAAGGAGATACACAGTGAGTCATAATTACGATGCTGGCAATATCAAGATCCTGGCAGGCCTTGAAGCGGTTCGTAAACGTCCAGACATGTACATCGGTGATCGAGGTGCCAATGGTTTGCACCATTTGGTGTATGAAGTCCTGGACAATTCCATTGACGAAGCCATGGGAGGGTTCTGTGATAGTATTACTGTACGTATCCTGGTAGACGGTAGTTGTCTGGTAGAGGACAATGGGCGGGGTATTCCCGTGGAAATGCACGAAGAAGCTCAAATGAGTGCGCTGGAAGTGGTGCTCTGCACGCTTCACGCCGGGGGAAAGTTTGACTCTGATAGTTACAAAGTATCTGGTGGATTGCATGGGGTAGGTGTCAGTTGCGTTAATGCCTTGAGTGAATTGCTTCAAGCGGACGTTTACAGAGGCGGAAAACACTACCACTTTGAGTGCGTGCGTGGTGAGCGTACAGGGCCAGTGAAGGAAGTTGGCCCCACGACAAAACAGGGCACGAGAATTACCTTTAAGGCAGACGAAGAAATCTTTGGTGACATTGAATTTAACTATGACACGTTGCTCAAACGTATTCGAGAACTGGCTTATTTAAACGCCGGTATCAATGTGACGTTTCATGATGATCGATCTCAGAAAAAGGAAGTATTCCAGTTTGAAGAGGGCCTCAAGGAATTTGTGCGTCACCTTAATGAAGGTCGTGCTCCATTACATCCAGATGTGATTTATCTGACGAGGGAAGACAAAGAGGCTATGCTGGCCTGTGAGGTGGCCATGCAATATAATGACAGTTATAACGACAATGTGCTGGTGTATGCCAACAATATCAGAAACATCGACGGGGGCACACACCTGTCAGGATTTAGAACTGCGTTGACGCGTACGATGAATGCGTATGCAAAAAAGAACAAAGTCATTAAAGACAAACAGGGCGCAACCGGTGAAGACCTCAGAGAGGGTTTGACCGCTGTGGTATCTGTCAAACTGGCTGATCCGCACTTTGAAGCTCAAACCAAGGTGCGTTTGAGCAATCCTGAAGTAGGGAGTTTTGTGGAGACCACTGTGAATGAACAGTTGGGGATGTATCTGGAAGAGAGCCCTGCTGTGGCAAGGAAAATTCTGAATAAGGCGATTCAAGCCGGCGCTGCACGAGAAGCGGCTCGCAAGGCTCGTGAGTTAACACGTCGTAAAGGGGCTTTGAGTAGTTCTAATTTGCCAGGCAAGCTGTGGGATTGTGCCAGTAAAGAGAAATCATCCACTGAAATATTCGTCGTCGAAGGGGATTCTGCTGGTGGCTCCGCCAAGGCAGGACGTGACAGAAATATTCAGGCGATCTTGCCGTTAAAGGGTAAGATTCTCAATGTAGAAAAAGCACGACTCGAAAAAATGCTGGGCCATGAAGAGATTCGCACCATGATCAGTGCTTTGGGCACAGGCATTGGCATCGACGAATTTGATATTGAACGCTGCCGTTACGGGAAAATTATTCTGATGACGGATGCTGATGTGGATGGTGCTCATATTCGCACTTTATTACTGACTTTCTTGTTCAGGCAAATGCCTCAGTTAATTGAACGTCGGATGATTTATATTGCCCAACCCCCGCTGTATGAAGTGAAAATAAAAGGCAAGAAGAAATCTGAGTATGTACTTAGTGAACATGCGATGCGGGTTCGTATGACCAAGATGGGACTCAGCGGGTCAGAATTGGTGATTCGCGATTTGAATGTGGATGAGAAAACTCAAGAAAGTTTAGATCTAGATTCAATAGCAACTCGCAGAATCTTAGGGGAAGATTTAGAGAAGCTGGTAAAAGCACTGAATGATATAGAACGTATTTCATCTGTGCTCCAAAGACGTGGTATCTTCTTCCATGATTTTGTAAAAAAATATTATGATGGCTCGGAATTGCCCAAATATATTATTCGTGTACAAGGCCAAGAAGAGGTGTTTCATGACGTTGAGGTTTATCAAAGACGTGTGGATGAATTAACACCTGCAACGGTAAGCGATCAAAATGAAGCCTCAGAAGGTTTAGAGGCTGAGTCAGTGGAGAATGTGGAACCTCAGATTACATTTGAAGCCGAGGAGCTGCACGAAGTCACTCGTATTAATCAAATTATTCAATCTTTGAAGGATCAGTTTAATCTTGATATTAAAGATTATCTCCTGAAAGCACAGCGTTCGGTCTCAGGTGAAGCATTACCTACTAAATTCCAATTGGTCGCTGGGACCGAAACCTATGATGTCGCGTCATTAGGAGATGTGAGTGCAGGCGTACGCCAGATTGGCGGCCGGGGTATTGAAATAAAGCGGTTTAAAGGCTTGGGTGAAATGAACGCAGATCAACTTTGGGACACCACCATGGACCCCGAGAGGCGGACTCTCTTGAGTGTTAAGTTGGATGATGCAGGCGAGGCGGATCGCTTGTTTAGCATTCTTATGGGTGACAATGTAGAGCAACGTAGAAACTTCATTCAGGACCACGCGCTTGAAGTCACGAATCTTGACGTTTAAGGGACATTGAGATCCATAGGTAAATACCTTCATAGAGACAAAACTTGCGTGAGTTGTTCTCTTAATGCCTTCTGAGCCGGGGCTGCTTGCACATAGATGTCATCAGCTTTGTAGAAATCAAGTATGTCGACACCCTGTATCTGAGGCTTGATATAAATATGGGGTGGATTCTTTATCAACTTTTCTTTAATGATAGAATTTTGCATGATGTCAAACGTGGTCAGAACCGCTCTGAAGAGGTAGGGCATTTTTGTGCTCTCTTCTTTAGGTGTCCCCATGACATCAATGGCGATGACCAGATCGCAATCTAAAAGAAGATCATGGGGTACTGGATTGACCCCCCCGCCATCTATCAGTACTCGCCCATTTAATGTCACAGGTGTAAACACACCTGGTAATCCCATACTTGCTTTGACGGCAGGCAAGAGGTCTCCAGATTCCAGAACGACCTGCTCCGAAGCCCAGAAGTCTGTGGCGACGATACGTAAAGGAATGTCCAGATCCTCAAAGGTCTTAATGTGCATGGCACTGAACAGAAAGTCAATAAAACGGTCCCCTTTAAAAAAGGCATGACCCTTGAATTCAAGATCCATGAATTGAATCCATTTGAGCACGTCTTTCTTCTTGAGTGCTTCTTTGAAGCTGTCTCCCCTTGAGATGACCATACGTTGCACACCTTCGCGAATTTGGCTTGCTTTGAGACCCGATGCATACAATGCCCCCATAATGGCACCAATGCTCGTGCCTGCAATACAGTGGGGTTTGATGTTGAGATCATCAAAGACCTCTAGCATGGCAAGATGAGCCAAACCCTTGGCCCCGCCGCCACCCAGAGCCAATCCAATTTTTGGGATATTGGGAGACATGTCTTTGAGAACAGATTATTTTAGTACCTGTTCGCTTAATAATTGATAGATTTCATTGATGGCATTATTGCGTTTGAAATCCTTGACCAATGGGTCGGACTGGCCAGTAATCCAAATTTTAAGCGACGCATCAATATCCAAGAGCCCGGCACTTTCCTTGGCAAAGCGATTTATTTTATTGTAAGGGATTGTAAGAAATTCGATACGTGTGCCGGTCACACCTTGTTTATCCACCAACAGAATTCGCTTATTCGTGAAAATCATCACATCGCGAATGACCTTAAAAGCCTTCAGAAGTGTTTCTGAAGGGACTAACAGGGGAGCATATTCAGCCTGTATTTTATCAATTGGAATTTCTGAGGCATTGCCTAAAGCGCCGCTAATGAGTCCCATTCTTCTATCTCCTAAATTGACGTAATAACTTGATACATCATTATTACGTATAGACGCATCGGTCGCAAGTCTTTTGAAGAGACGGTATAAAACACTGCGGTTTTCAGTAATGTACAGCCAACCATACAGTGGGGTGATCAGGGGGTGTCCAGGTGACTCGGTGTTTTTGATGTGCCTTGATGGTGAGGTAGTCTCCAGAGTTTAGGTCTACTGTATGATCTTCAAAAGCTAATCGAGCTTGGCCTTGAAGCAGAAGTACGAACTCATGAGATGACTGATCATACCAAAAGTCTGGATCAGAGGTATGCCCCTGTGAGATAATGCGTTCAATGCGAACCTGGCTGCTGCTGGCGAGGGTTTCAATGAGTTCTTGAGGGAGGCTTTGAGGAATATTGCTAAGCAGATTTGGAATCTTCATAGTACTTTTCCGACCTAAGGACGTTTGGTTTTAGTTTACCAACACAATGAAGGTCTCTGTATCGTTCCTGGTAGTCCAGGCCATATCCCACAACAAAATCATTTGGAACCAGTAAACCTACAAAATCCAAAGCCACGGCATGTTTGTGTTCACACTCTTTTTCAAACATAACACACGTCTTTATACTGGATGGATTGTTGGCTTCAAGGTGTGATTTGAAGCGTGTTAAAGTCAATCCTGAATCGTAAATATCATCCAAAATCAAAACGGGACGCCCTGTAATATCCATCATGTCAGTGCATTCAATTAGCAATTTGCCGGTGGATTGTGTGCCACCGTGATAGCTGCTGACACTGACGGGTACAAATGTGAATTTTGGGTTACTCAGAGCCTCTCTAAGGTCGGAGGCAAAAGGTTGTGCCCCTTTCAGAAGAAATGGCACGACCACACTCGCATCATTGTCATATGCTGTTTGGATTTGACTGGCCAAGGTTTCGATGGTTTGATTAATCTGGTCTGATGTAAAGACCACTTCATGTATGTCAGCGCAGGCATTCTGGTGACAGCACAGGGGTGCGTCTGGAGTTGAATCCTTGATTTTCAAACAGGATCGTGTCATAACGGGATATTATTAGGGTACTTGTCCATAGGGTCAAGGAACAAACTTTTCGGTCTGTCATAACGGCCCGAACTTATTGGGCTTTGAGGCGTAAAATATGCATCGTTTCATGTACGAATTGGTAGAGGATGAAGTTAAGCTATGTTGTTGTAATTCCGATGGTTAAGTTAGGTTTGTATATTTTGAGACATAGACTATTGAGTCGGGATATTTGTCGATCTGTCACGGGGACGCAAAATTGTTTTGCGCTGCCCACGGGGACGGAGTTTGCGCAATAGTCATCATTAAGTAGAAAGCAGTTCAAACAATGAATGTACTTGTCACGGGTGGCGCTGGATTTATTGGATCACATTTGGTGGGACAGTTATTGAAAAATGATCATGCGGTTTGGGTGATCGATAACTTGACCACTGGGTCCCTGGATAATTTAAAAGAGTATCAGGGGCATGGTAAGCTTACGTTTATCCGGGGTGATATCCGAGATGGTGAGCTGGTACAACTGGTGATCAAGGACGTTGAACAGGTGTATCATCTGGCCGCTGCTGTAGGTGTGCAGTTGATTGCCAAAGATCCGGTGTGGACTATTGAGACCAATATTGGTGGCACAGAGACAGTGTTGGAGAAGGCCAATCGGTTTGGCAAAAAGGTTTTTCTGGCCTCAACATCGGAAGTCTATGGCAAGAGCGAGGCTGTCCCCTTCAGGGAAGAAGATGATTTCATATTGGGTAGCACGGCTTTTTCCAGATGGTCCTACGCCTGTAGCAAGGCCATTGATGAGTTTTTGGGGCAGGCCTATTTTGAGCAATATGGACTGGGCGTTGTCATTGGTCGCTTTTTTAACACGGTTGGGCCTAAGCAAACGGGACAATACGGTATGGTGGTGCCTCGTTTTGTTGAGTGGGCCCTCAATAATGATCCCATTCAGATCTATGGGGACGGGAGGCAAACACGCTGCTTCTCTTACGTGGGAGATATTGTGGACGCTGTTATTCGGTTGATGTCTTGTGGTCAAGCCGAAGGCAAGGTTTTTAATATTGGCTCAAACCATGAAATCACCATTGAAGCGTTGGCTGATCGTGTGATTGAATTAAGTGATAGTACCAGCCAGAAACAATTTGTCTCCTATGAAGAGGCCTATGGGCGGGTCATTGAGGATATGGCCAGACGTGTGCCATGTCTTGATCGTATCAACAAAACGATTCAATGGCAGCCGTCGACCAGCCTGGATGATACCTTGAAGATGGTCATTGATTCCAAGAAACGCTAAATTGATACTAAAATCCCCCCCAAAACTAACAAGATCACAAAGTTACGGTCTTGTGTTTGGCATTTTTGCTATAATTTATGGGGGCTGTTGTGCGCCCGGTTTACTTTGGCAGGACAGTGGTTTCATCCAGTACAGGGTGCTGCATCATGACGTTAATGGCTTTTTCGGCCTGGCTTTGGCCCACCCCCTGTATTATTGGGTTGCATTTGTAGTTCAGGCAATTCCTATAGGCAATTCGTTGTTTCGAATAAACCTAATCTCTGCTGTGGCGGGCGCTTTGGCTGTGGCCAATGTATTTCTACTGGTGCGGTTATGGGTCGGAAAATCGGTTCCGGCTTTATTGGCCGCTATTACACTTGGCCTTTCTCATACGTTTTGGCGACATGCTTGCATTGCGGAGACCTATACGCTCTGGGCCATGTTGTTCACTCTAGAATTGGTTCTGCTATGCGAACACGTGAAAACAAAGAAAATAATCTATCTGTACGCTTTAGCCGGCGTTAACGGATTGGCGATTTCTGTGCATATGTTCGGATGCTTGTCGGCTGTGTGTCTTCTCGGTTATGGCTTTAGCTTGTGTCTCAAGCAACAGCTTAACATTCGAAAAATATCCTTAACACTATTGATATGGGCGATTGGAACCCTGCCATATAGCTTTTTGATTATTCAGGGGATGATAAAATCTCATGACATTTCTGGTACTTTGGTGTCTGTGGCATTTGGGGATCGGTGGCAGGATGATGTGCTCAATGCCTCTGTCACATGGCGTGTTGTCAGAGAAAATATCCTCTATATGGTTCTAAACTGTCCGACATTCAATATCGGGCTAATTCTTGTAGGGCTCTGTGGGGTCTTAAAAAAACAAAAAGACCGTGCTATGGTGATGCTATTGTGGGCAATGGGGTTGTTGTTTTTGTTGTTTGCGTGGCGGTACACTGTGGCAGACCGGTATGCCTTTTTTATCCCATTTTACTGCGTGATGGCTGTTTTTTTGGGTTTGGGGTTAAATGACCTATTGGCAAAGACGCGTAATCCCTGGCTGGTTCGTTTTGTGCTGGCATTCTCCCTGTGTCCAGTCGTGATATATGGTATGACCCCGAAGATTCTTCACAGATGGGGAATTAACCTGGGAACGCGGCAAGATATCCCTTATCGGGATGATTTAGAGTATTTCCTAAAACCCTGGAAAGCTGGATATGTGGGGGCAGAGCGGTTTTCCAAAGAGGTTTTCGAGCAGTTGGATGAGGGGGCCGTTCTCTTTGCGGACCCTACTACAGTTGCTCCCTTGGTACTATATCAGGAATGCCATAACATTCGATCGGATGTGCATGTAGTGAGTTCTGTTATTCACACCTTTGGAGCCCCCGATTTCTCAGAAGCCTCTTTGGACAAGATCTTGGAGACGCGTCCAGTTTATGTGGTGTCAGCCCGACCAGGGTATAGCCCTTCATTCCTACAAGAAAACTACCAATTATGTCAGAATGGTCATGTTTTCCAGGTCATTCCGCTGCGATAATTCCATCAAAAGCCAGAGTCTAAAACGGTCGATGAGTTAACAGATAGTACGAACCGTCAGAACTGAGGTAGAACTGTGTTATCCCTTTTAATATTAATGGCCACATTTGCGGCTTTTGTGGTGTTGTGTATCAAACCAAAATGGGGATCATATATTATTTGGTTTGTTTTGTTTACCTATCCCCATAATTGGTGGTTTGAACATCAGTGGATTCCACTAAATATTGGGGTTGACGACTTGTTCTGCATCCTTTTGTTCATTGTTGTGGTGCTTCGTCGTAATCTGCTGGGTAGTGTGCGAGTGCGCTGGGGGTATGCCTTTTGGGTGTTAAGTGGCTTCTTATGGGTCGCTTCCATTGCGATTCTCTCGGGCTCTTTGGATGCACCGGCCTTTGAGCGTGTGCTATACATCAAGGATATTATGAAGCTCTTCGTGTATTGGGCCCTTTTTTATGCGATCTTGCATTGCATTGATGACGTCCAAGATGTCAAACGACAGTTTACCTGGTTTGCTTTGGCGTCTGTGGTTGGTGGAGGCATTGTTATTTTGCACGGCCTGTTTCCCGGTCGGATGTCGGCTTGGTCAAATCCCTTGCTGATAGATATTGAGGGGGCCACAGGTCGGGCGTCAGGCGCATTTTTGAATCCCAATAATGCGGCTTGCATGATGGCGTGTTCTTTGGCCATGATTGTGACGGCGATTCGATTGCAGCGATCCTTTATGTCCAAATTGTTTGTGTATGGTTTGTGCGGTATACTGATGGTGGGGCTTTTAGTGACTCGCTCCCGGTCAGGTCTCATGGCTATGGCGGGTACCTTTGCTTTGATGGCCATCGTGGGACGAAACAAACGCGTGGCCTGGATGATTTTGCTCGGTTCTATTTTAGTGGGCACCTTTTTCGTTGGAATACGCCAAGCGGTGCAGGAACGTGTGGCGACAGTGTATGACAAGGGGTCTGGCACTTGGGGTGGGAATGTCACTGGGCGTGTGGATATGTGGGTGAGCTATTTTCAAACGGCGACGCCCCAGAATTATCTTCTCGGCCAAGGGCATAGAGCGGGCATCGCCAGAAATTCTTCAGAAACTCACAGTGCGTACGTGTCCTTGGTGGCTGTCTACGGTTTGGGTGGATTAACGTGGGCCCTGTTCGCCGTGGGTGTCTTCTTTAGAAAGGTCTTTCGTCGAGAATCTTATGAAGACCCCTTGATCATGATTGTTCGCAGCGGATGTCTATGGGCTTTGATTGCTTGGGGTATTTATGCGATGAGTGCTGATGCGATCAGTTCCCAATATCCTAGGTATCTTCTGTTTTATGTGGTGGTTCTTTTGGATCGTGCGTCCGCCATAGCGTTCGAGGAGTCGCAAGCCGTGGTTCGGGAGCAAGCGTCTTTGGAAACGCTTGGACATGAATCTGAATCACCCAACACGGCTCAGTATGAGTGGGCTGTTCTATGAGTTTCTTTCGCAAAGTGCTGTTGGTAAATATCACGGCCTTGGTGTCTTTTGTCATCCGATTGATGCAGACTATTGTGTTGACAAGATTACTGGGGCCTGCAGGTATTGGCCAGTACGCCGTTGTGTGTGCCGCTGTGATGCTGGGATCACAGATCTCTGCACTGGGTTTTCCTATTGCCTTTTTATACTATAGCCAGCACGATGCCAAACAAACTCAGATGTACCAAGCTCATGCTATATGGGCCGGTTTACTGCTTGGGGTGTTGGGGGGTGTGGTACTGGCTGTGCTTCTTATATGGCGTGAATCGTATTTTGGCCAATTACCGAGCATTTCTATTGCCGCCATGTCACTCTATGCCGTGTGTATGATACTGGCAGGTATCGGGCGAAACAGTCTGCTGCGACGGGTGGAATCGAAGCGTCTCAGTAGTATGACGCTGGCGTCTTCTCTGGGGTCTTTAATTCTGATCGGTCTGCTTGCCTGGGCTCATCAACTGACTGTCGGTTCGGCTCTGGTCTGCCTGACTGTGATGCAGGTGATTCGTTTTACCGTGGCTTGGTTCTGGGTGGGGCCGACTGTGGATTGGCACATCAAGCCGCGCGTCGATGTGATGATCAAGTTGGGAAAAATGGGTTTGCGTCAAGGTGGCGTGGACATCATGGTGCTCCTGAATTCGATTCTTAATATCATGATCATTAAGGCGATGGTGTCTGATTTTGATCAAATTGGATATTTCAGTCGGGGGATGCAAATTGCCATGTTGGTGGTGACTGCCAGTCAGGCCGTGTTGCCTGTTTTGTTTAGTCGATGGGCGTCATTAAAAGAGTCACAGTTGACAGAACATTTTGAAAGGGTTTTTCGCATTGTCACAACATTCAGCCTTTTGATCATCGTCGGTATCTTGGTCTTGGCCAAACCTTTGGTAATCGTGTTATTCGGGCAGGAATTCACGCCGGCTGTGACGCCTATGATGCTCCTTTTGCCGGGCACGATGTTGTATTTGCTGGGACGCGTGGTCATTCAGTTTTTGGGAAGTCGGGGCCTGCCTGAAGTGGCTTATGTCACGCTTTTTGTGAGTTGTGCGACCAATGCGTTTCTAAGTTGGGTGCTGATTCCTAAGCTTGGAATTCATGGTGCTGCGATTGCCTCCAGTGCTGGCAATGTTGTTTTACTGTTGATGCTCCTGGGTGTGATGGTGATCAAATTTAAAGTAAGACTCATGCGATGCTTCTGTTTATCTCTTCAGGACTGCCGTAGTATGACGCGGCAATTGGGAGGGGTTCGATGAACGAACACTATGTCAAACAAAAGGGATGGTTGTGGATGCTGGCGAATGCTCATTCAATTAAGCAAGGGATTCCCAAGCCCATCAAGCGAGTTGGGCGTAAACTGCTGCCGTTAGAGTCCTATGATGCTCAACGCTGGTTGGCTGAAGATCCCTATGCAGGTGTTGAGGAGGTTTCAACCTATCAAAGCGACATGAACATCTGTTTGGGTATTGTCAAGGAATTTACACGTATTCATAGCTACTATATTGGTGCGTGTCGGGAGCTGGGTGTCCCCTACAAGGTGCTGGATATTTCGGGACCAAACTGGATGGATGTGATACGTCGTTCAGAGTGTGATGCTTTTTTGATTCGACCTTCGGGTGAACATAGTACGTGGAAGCAGATGTTCGATGAGCGGTTACGAATCGTGTCACAGGATTTGAATAGAATGATTTTTCCCTCTTATAATGAAATATGGTTTTATGAGAGTAAACGTCGCATGCACTATTGGCTTATGGCCCACCATATTCCGCATCCCAGGACGTGGGTGTATTACGATCGATATGAAGCGTTGGCCTTTGCAGATGCCACCCCACTGCCGATTGTATTTAAGGCAGACTTTGGATCTGGGGCCAAGGGCATCCGTGTTTTTCGTGAACGAGGGAAGTTGACTCGATGGATCAATCGCTGTTTCAGACACGGGATGATTCAGTGTGGAGGTGATAAGCGCGATCGTCAATGGGGCAGCGTTTTGTTTCAGGCGTATTTACCGGATGTGACTGAATGGCGTGTGATTCGAATTGGCGACTCATACATGGGGTATCAAAAGGTCAAGCAGGGCGAATTTGCCAGCGGATCAAAGCAGTTCAGTTATGTTTGCCCTCCAGAGAGCCTGTTGAATTTTGTCAGGACGATGACTGAGGACGCTGGTTTCAAAAGTATGGCCGTGGATGTCTTTGAAACCCGGGACGGTTGTTATCTGGTGAATGAACTTCAGACAACCTTTGGTTTACATGTTGATGATGGCTTGCCCATGAAGGAGGGGAAGCCAGGGCGTTTGCTGTTTGATGATACCCGCAGTACTTGGCGTTTTGAAGAGGGTTGTTTTTGTCAAAACAAGCTTTGCAATCTTAGGGTAGAAACGCTTTTGAAACAGCTGGGCGATTCACTGACTTGTTCAGAGAATCGCATTGAAAGCGAAGAATGTGATGAAGTCTGACCTTCCCAGATTACTGTTCTTTGATTTTGTGACGCATTATGGGGGGGGGCAGAGGTCCACTGTGTATCTGCTGAATCAGCTGAAACAAGCATTTGACGTACAGGTGATCGATCCCTATGGTGTGTGTCCGGATTATCTTGATGCGCTAGGCCAACACTCTGTACCTGCGACTGTGATGGACGGAAAAGTCAAAGGCCATTTTATTGGTGGTGCTGGTATCATCCAGAGAGCCGTATGTTTTCTAAAGCAATTGCCTGACTGGATGGCAATGTGTGCCGGTCTCAAGAAGAATATGCGGGTTTTTGAGCCAGACGTGATTTTGACGAATAGCTACAAGGCGATGGCTTTATTGTGGATGTCCGGTGTTATGACAACATGTCCAGTTGCTTATTATGCACGCGGTTGGTATCAGAAACAGCAGATTCCTCTGCTGGGACGTTGGCTGATTAAGAAGGCCACTTCAGTGCTGGCTGTGTCCAACGCGACAGCGAAGGCATTAAGCCTGTGGCCTATACGTGCGGACCAGCTTCATGTGTGTCCCACAGTGATTGATTATGAGTCAGTCAAAGGAGATGCCGAATTGATGGCTGACACCATGTATCCCACAGAAGCTCATGTTGTTAAGATTCTGTTGCCTGCGCAGTTGCTGGCTGCCAAGGGGCAGCAGGTGGCTATTGAGGCCGTTTCCGTGTTAAAGCAACGCGGCATCCAGTGTGTGATGTGGCTTGCAGGTGATCTCAAAATGGGTGTGAACGCGCAATTTGTAGATGATCTGAAAGCAGCTGTTGAGAAAAATGGACTTGAGAATAGCGTTGTTTTCCTGGGGCATCGATCTGATATTCACGCACTCATGAGACAGGCAGATATTGTCGTTTTGCCAAGTCATACAGAGGGTTTTCCAAGAACGATTTGGGAGGCCATGATTTTGGAGTGCCCAGTGATAACAACGCCAGCTGGAGGTGCGACTGATTTAGTGGAGCATGAAAAGACCGGTCTGCTGATTCCATTCGACAATGCTTTTGCATTGGCAGAGGCAATAGAACGATTGGTCAATGATAAGGCGATGACCTGCTCGTTAACCCAAAAGGCATTTAAACATGTGACGCAAACATATTCGTATGACAAAACATTTTCTCAGATTCGTGAGACGTTAATGGATATTTGTGAGAGGTGAGGCAATGAGGTGGATGAAATCCATTGTGCCAATGATCGTGTTGCTGGGTTGGGTTCTGATTAATCAGACTCATCAGGTTAGTGAGTCTATGGCGCGGAATGTAAACGTACCGAGTGAATCCAATGTGGCGCCAGCAGAGCCTGCTGTTACATCGCCAGAAATCATTTGGTTTCATTGTGTTAGCTCCAATTCTTCAAAGTCGTTGGAACTTGCATTGGCCAGTGGTATGGTCAGTCATGTGATGGTCTTGTACATGCATCGCAATGATGCAGATATTATGGAAGAGAAAGTTCAGGTTGCAGTTAAGTTGGTAAGAAGCTATGGTGCCAAACTGATCTGGTGTCGTGATCTGTGGCCTTATTATAAGAATGGGACATGTGATGCTGCGCAGATTTACGATGCCAATTATTATGTGCATGAAATCTTCCATCTTCGTAAGGAAGGTCAACAGCTTGAGGCTGACGCCGTGGCCTTGGATTGTGAGCCTTATGGTGAGTCGGTTTTTAAACCGATATTCAAAGAGGCCGCTACGCGATCGCGTGTTGACTTGGTGCGCTTGGAGGAGGCAGTCAAAGACGCCGTTGACAAAATCGGACAGGTTGACTATGTGTTGCCAGCTGGCAGTACAGAGACGCGTCACCCTGTGAACAAGGTGAGTCTATTGGGCCAAAAACGTATTTCAGAGAGTACCTATTACAACCTTGAGTCGCGGTTGCGGAAGGTCAGGTACCCGTATGAGATATTTGGCGCGTATGTGCGTATCACGCACGTGCATCCCGAGCATCCACTGTTGCCCTTCTTTACGATAGAGAGCTTGTTTTCACATTCCGAAAGTTGGTCACACAAAAGGGGTGTCTTTTTATACACAGATGGCCCCCACAGTCTTGAGACCGCTCAAAGCCTTTATCAGTTTGCCCAAAAAATAAGATCGCAAACGCAACTCATACCATGATAGCCTGTCAAATGACCCTATTAACGACGAATCAAATTCATGTGCTTTGCTGTCATGGGCATTATTATAATGGAAGTGACGCCATTATTGACTATGCTTATTTGACACGCTATTTGGCCCACTACGAAGACATCCAAGTGTTGGTACGCACGCGAAATGTGACAGATGTGGATGACGCATTGCCTCGGCTGGATGGCGACGGCGTAACAATTGTGCCGTTACCAGATCCTAAATCGCTTCTCAAGGCGATAATAGGCCTGCCTGCCATGATTCGCGACATCAAGAACGCTGCGAAAGCCTCTCAGGCCTGCTATATAAAAATGCCTGATGTCTTGGGAACACTTGTAGGATTGACTCTGTGGTGGCTACAGCGAGATTATGCTGTTGAGGTGGTCGCTGACTCTTACGAGGGAATTCGTCACGCCAAAAAAACGATGTGGGGATGCAGACTGTATGCGACATTGCTTGATCGATTGACTCGAGTTATCGTGTCACGTGCTTTGACTGTTGCCTATATCAGCCGATATCTTCAGAGCCGATATCCTCATCGAAAATCGGATCAGCAGTTTGTCTTTTGTTCTGTGGATATTGCAGAGAAGGATCGTGGGCAGACGAGATCAATAGATGAATTAGATGTGACGCCATTTCAAATAGTGGCGGCCGGCCGGTTGTCCGCTGAAAAGGGGCATGTGTATTTGATTCGTGCGATGAAGAAGATTGTCGATAGTTCAGAGAGTCAAGTGACATTGGATCTGCTGGGTGAGGGACCTGAACGCCCTGCTCTTGAAGCTGAGGTTATGGCTTTGGGGTTGGAGAATCACGTTCGCTTGTTAGGCTATGTGAAACGTGGCGACTCTCTGAATTACTGCTTGGATAAGGCTCAGTTGTATGTATTGCCTTCACTCACAGAGGGTATGGGGCGAGGATTGATTGAAGCCATGGCCAGGGGGGTGCCCTGTGTGGCCACGGCAGTGGGTGGTGTGCCTGAGTATTTAGATCACGACTGTTTGGTGGAAGCTGCGGATTCTAGTGCTCTGGCGGATAAGATCCTCCAACTCAGACATGAGCCGGAGACATTGGTTCAATGGTCCAAAGCCAATATAGAAGCCACGCGGGCGTTTTCGCCTGAACGATTGCAGGGCATTAAAACGCAGTTTTGGTCTGCCGTTAAATCACAGAGTTTATCACTATGAAAATCATGCACCTATCCAGAGGCTCGATTATGGTGTGGCAATTTTTGTTGCCCTTAATCAAGGAGCAGATGCATCGTGGCCATGAGGTGTGCGTATGCGGTTCGGATGATTCATATGCCCAGATTCTGCGAGAACAGGGTATCCATGTCGTGACACATACCCTACAAAGGAGTCTTAATCCTTGGGCCATTGTCAAAGCAATAGGCTGCATTAAACGACATATTCGTGAGCAGCAGATTGATGTGTTGGTGTGTCACAGTCCTTTGGGGGCGGGGGTGGGTCGGATTGCCGGCAAATTGGCTGGTGTGCCCTGCTGCGTGTATTTTGCACATGGCTTGCCCTGTGCGCCTGGCCAAAACAAGATCAAATGGGGCCTGTGGTTCTTGATTGAAAAATGTTTGGCCCGGATGACCCACGCCGTGTTGGTGATGAATCAGTATGACCAGCAGTTGGCCGAACGTTATCTAATGACATCGCCGGACCAGGTCTGGCTTGTGCCGGGGATGGGGATTGATCTCACCCGATTTCATGGTACACCTAATAGGACCGAACGAGAAGCGCTGGCCAAGGAATTGGGTGTGTCGGACAAGGCCAAGTTTGTGCTGTGCATTGCATACATGATCCCTAGCAAGGGTATTTATGTCTATTTTCAGGCGGCTCAAAGACTCTGTTCTGTTCGGGATGATGTGGTGTTTATGATTGCAGGTGATGGACCGCATGAAAAAGCCATGGAAACTACGGCTTTTGCCACAGGTCTGGGGGACCGATTTCATGTATTGGGTTGGCGAAATGATATTGATCGATTGATGCGAGCGTGTGACATATTTACGTTGCCAACCTATTATTTTGAAGGATTGCCGGTCTCGATTTTGGAGGCGATGGCATGCGGTAAACCGGTCGTTGCCACGCAACATCGAGGGTGTGAAGATGTCGTGGTTCAGGGAGAAACGGGTTGGTTGATACCAACCCGCGATGCCAATGCCCTGGCAAGGGCGCTGTTGAAATGTATTATGGATGATGATCTGTGCCGGGCATTAGGCGAGGCAGGACGTCGCCGTGTTGAAAAGGAATATGAGCTTGGTTATTGTACTGATGTAATTGCCGATACCATTGAAAAGGTGTGCGTGTCATGAAAAGACTGTTTGATGTTGTATTGAGCCTAATGGCCTTAATAATGCTTTGGCCGGTGTTTGTTGTAATTGCGATTGTGATCCGTTTAACCAGTTCGGGCACGGCCATTTTTACTCAGACACGAGCAGGCAAGAACGGTCTGCCATTTACGATTTTCAAGTTCCGAACCATGCGATTAGACGCAGATCCTTACGGGGCGAGCCCAAAAAATGGCGAAGATCGCCGCTTGACTCGTATCGGGCATTTTCTACGAGAGACATCTTTGGATGAATTACCACAATTATTGAATGTGCTCCAGGGTGATATGAGTCTGGTGGGGCCACGGCCTTTGTACGTGTCTCAGATGGATGAATGGGATGAGCCACAGAAAAAACGATTGAGAATCCGGCCTGGGCTAACGGGCTTAGCTCAAATCTCAGGGCGGGCCAATTTGACCATGGAGCAAAAGCTTGAATTGGATGTTCAGTACGTGGAGACGCGATCCTTCTCTCTTGACCTTCAGATCCTGTGGCAGACTCTATATCAGGTATTGGGACGTGAGTCTATTTACGAAAAACGCTATTCAGAGTCTCAGGCGACACGAAGTCTTAATCGTTAAGAACACATGACAAAAGAGGGTCATTCGCAAGGAACGTTTTAAGGCCTTGACTCATGTTTTATCTTGGGTCAAAGCCTTTTTGCGTTACAGCACACCCCCCATTGCTGGATAATGGTTCTGGTAGGTGATACTCTGCATCACCATTCAAGAAGAAAAGTCATCCGGTCATTTCCTTTTGGCACGGGATCGTTTTACCGTTTTATCCACAACTTTTTTCTTGTGCGTTTTCTTTTTCTCATGGCTTTCCAAGATTTTTGTGGCTTTCTTTACATCTGCCACTTTAAAGACGCCCGTGGTTCTTCCCCCTTTTGCCCCAGCTGTACAATAGGCATAGGTTATGTTGATGTGATTTGTGGCAAGTTTCTCCGCCAATATGGCAAGCTCACCACTTTTGTTGTTGAGATTTACACACAGCACCTGAGTCTCACTAAACGGAAGATTCAGCTTTTTGAGGACTTCTCGAGCTGGCTCGGGTCTGGTAAAGACCACACGCATTACGCCGTGTTCCACAGAGTCCATCATGGTCATGGCCACGATATTGATTTTGCCTGAGGCAAACTCATTTAACACTCGGGCAAGGATGCCAGGCTTGTTCACCATAAACACAGAGAATTGGATTGAGATTTGCATAAGAGTATTCAGTCTCCCAGTATTTAAGAGCTCAACATTACATCATCCTAGTATACAAAAATTGTGCGCTTACTTGGGCTGTGATAATCGAAGTTTTTTAAAATTTCTGAGCAAAGTTTGTGCGTTATTCCCTATGAATGCTGTAATAGCAATGGCCAGTACCGAAAACAGAATATCCCAAACAGAAATGTGGCGGTGCAATATTACAGCACCCGTCTTGACAATCATCAGCAAAAAACTAGGCAAGATGATTGATATTAGCTTTTTGAATCGTCCTTGTTGAGTGTTAGGAAGGGTGATTTTTGAGGTGTAGATGCAATATAGGGTTAAGCCTGTAAAAAAGGCGAAAAGCAATGGATTGAGCAGTGCTGACGTAAAGGGTAGTAGCTGGCTTATATCAGCCCTGTAGCTATTAAGAAGGACAAATATGGCCATGCCGGCCATAGCGAGTATGGCTGGCCAGAATGAGAAGACCGATAGAAGTGCGAGGCTGGCCAGGGCCCCTGTCAGATCCGCAATGAAATCATGGATATCGGGGGTGCGTCCTTGAACAAAGCCCTGAAGCCATTCATCACAAATGCCGTAGGAGACAATAATAGTCAATAGTATCCAGACTGTGGATTGCCCCCAAGCTACTTTGGAATAAGGTCTTATGGTT
Organism: uncultured Pirellulales bacterium; assembly: GCA_964494325.1. Taxonomy (GTDB): domain Bacteria; phylum Planctomycetota; class Phycisphaerae; order Sedimentisphaerales; family Anaerobacaceae; genus JAIPFM01. The sequence goes on along the minus strand of CAZBTJ010000002.1, from coordinate 73,707 downwards.
CCCCAAAAAAGGAACACCAAAACAAAATAGACCATAAAGTGTAGACTCTTGTCGGATAGGTTGGCTTGAGAAACGACCTCGGGAATGGGTATATGGGTGAGAAGAAAAATGGCTGGCCAATATATAATGATTGAAATTAAAGTCAGCTTGTTTCGTGAGTTAATCGCCATTGGTATGTCAAAATCCCTATCACCATGAATCATTGCTGTAATTTTCAATGCTATATATATCTTTGTATCAGTTGAGATCGACTATTATGTCCTATGACTCCAGGAGGCAGCAGGTTCAAAGTTAATAATTCATGAGAAATCATTCGTATCTATAGGTGTTGCTTGGTGTTTGATTTTGTTGGGGTTTGGGCATCTTGACATTGTGTGACAAAAGCTTATAATATAGACGCTTACAGGTTGTTTTAGGCATGTCTTCGGTTTGAAAAGAAAAACACGGTTTGTAATGATAGCCAAGGTGCCTTTCCATATAGACAGATTGAGGGTGGTTTTAATCGCAGTGATTGGAGCGATGCATTTACTATGAGTACTGATCGTGTTGAAACAACATCTGATATGCCAAAAGAACCGTACATTAATCGGTTTTTCAAAGCAGCTATAAAGACTGAGGCCAGCGATATTCACCTAAAAGTTGGGCAGACTGCTAGGCTGCGTGTGACAGGTTTGCTTAAGAGCACCACGGGCGAGGTCTTTACGGATGATAAGCTCAGGGCCATTGTTCTTGAAATTCTGTCACCGGTCCAAAGAGAGCAGTTTCTTGAACAGGGGACACTCGACTTTTCCTACGAATACAATGAAGAGCAGCGCTTTCGTGTGAATGTATTTATGCAAAAAGGCCATGTAAGTTTGGTGGCCAGGCGAGTATCCGCCACTGTGCCGTCTTTTGAGAGCCTATATCTTCCCGCTGTAGTTGCTAAAATTGCTGAATCCAAAGAGGGATTGGTCCTTGTGGTTGGACCGACAGGGTCCGGTAAAACCACGACAATAGCAGCAATGCTTGATTATATTGCTCGAACGCGGGCCTGTCACATTGTGACAATTGAAGATCCTATTGAGTACATCTATAAAGACAGCAAGGCGATTGTCTCGCAGCGAGAAATTGGCCTTGATGTCGCTAACTTTGACGATGCTTTGACCTACTTGATGCGGCAAGATCCAGATGTGGTGCTCGTGGGCGAGATGCGAGATGCCAAAACAGTGACTGCGGGTATGAGAGCTGCTGAAACTGGGCATATGGTGTTTGGGACGCTGCATTCATCCAATGCAGCCCAGGCGATTCATCGAATTCTGGATTTGTTTCCACAGGAGGAGCGTGATCTAACGCGACAGGCATTGGCCGTGTCTGTGAAGGCAATCGTTAGTCAAACGTTAATTCCAACGTTGTTAGAAGGTGTGAGCCGCGTTCCTGTCCTTGAAATCCTGCTTGCTAATCCTACCGTTAGGAAGTTGATTGCTGAAGGACGCGAAGCCGATCTGACAAGTGTGATACGCAGCTGTCAGCGAGAAGGGATGCAGGATTTTACAGAAAATTTGTGTCGTCTGATCATGGAGGGGGTGGTTGATCCTAAAGAGGCTTTTAAATATGCCCCCAACCCAGAAGAGTTGAAGATGGCCATGAAGGGTATTAAAAGCTCTACTGAGGGTTTGATCTAAAATTGTTTTTCTTGATGTTGAACTCCAAACTTTGAGAACTTGGTTCAGGAAGTAGTCTATGTTTGATTCGATACTGTTGCTAGTTGAGTATGGTGGATATTTGTCTATTACTAAGCTGCTTATTTTTCTTGTTTTCTTTTTTCCTTCTTGGGCTCTGATTCAGTGGATGTATAAAGATGCGGATTCCGTAGGCGCAAATCCTACGTTGTGGGCGAGCATCCTGCTTGGAATTATCGCGGTGATGACATTGGTTTGGTTTTTTGTGCCGTTGTACATTGTGGGTGCATTGTGTTATGTCATGGTTGTATTGTGTGTTGCGTTGGCCTATGTGAAGCAGCGAAATGCCAGAGTCTTGGATTTTGACCGTATTTTGACTGTGGACCATATCAAGAGTCTGATGAGTAGCGGTGTTGCTAACGACGATGCTTTGGACAGCTTTCTTTTTATTACGGCAAATAAGAACGACGTTCCGCGGCCTGAGGCGCGTACACCAGATTTTTTTGGCTATCGTCTTGCCTACGATGTTTTGACCGAGGCTATTGCCAGACGCGCAGAGTTTATCACATTGTCACCTGGTGCGGAGAATTACAAGATCGCCTTTCAGATTGATGGTGCTTCTGTGTCACAACCTGAACAGAGCAAAGAACAAATTGACTTCTTGTTGCAATTTGTTAAGCAGCTTGGAGGCTTGGATGTCAAGGAGCGACGTAAACCACAAAAGGGTATCTTTTATACGCGACGTGGCAAAGATACGGTTGATTGGGAAATAAAAACTGCGGGATCTACTGCTGGCGAACAAATACTTATTAAGAAGGTTAGCCAGGAAGCAATCATTCGTTTGGGTGAACTTGGTCTGACCAAGAGGCAGGTGGAGTCTCTCGAAGAAGTTAAAGCTATCAAAGAAGGAATTGTACTTGTCACGGGACCCAAAGGCAGTGGTGTCTCCAGTACATTTTACTCCATCATTCGTGAGCATGATGCCTACACCAACAGTATCTACACTTTTGAAAAAGAGATTACGAGCTCGTTGTCGAGTGTGACGCAAGAAGTGTTTAAACTGAGTGATACTGCTTCAACCTCTTATCCCAAAAAACTTCAGCAATTGTTTAGAATGGGCCCTGACGTTATGGGTGTGGCCGAATGTGTTGATCCTGATACTGCCAAGGTGATTTGTGCTGTTGCGAAAGAGGGTGGAAAAGTCGTCTACGTGATTATTCAAGCAGACAGCGTGCTCCAAGCCCTGGGGCGTTGGCTGAAGTTGGTGGGCGATCGAAAAATGGCTATGGCTAATCTCGCCGGGATTATGAATCAACGGTTGCTTCGGAAACTGTGTGACGAGTGTAAGCAAGGATACACACCCAACCAGGATATACTGAAGAAGTTTAATTTGCCGGCGGACAAGGCCAAGGTGTTGTATCGACCTGGTAAGATGGTGTATGACAAGCGAGGCAAGGAAAGCACGTGTCCACAATGCTATGGCACGGGTTTTGTTGGGCGTACGGGCGTATTTGAAATGATTATGTTTAATGATGAACTGAAAGCGGTTGTTCTGAAAAGCAAAACACTGCCGGATATGGGTAAACAATTTAGGCGAGCCAAAATGGCTTACTTGCAGGAACAGGCGCTTCGCAAAGTAATGGGCGGTATTACGGCGATTAATGAAATGGTAAGGGTTTTGACGCCTGCGACAAAAAAGAAAACAGCAAAACCATCCGCCAGTTAGGTTTTAAGCCTTAATAGTAGTGTCACAGATGTTAAATTAACTCACGTCACAAATTGGAGACTTAGTGCATGGTCACCGGAGCAGTTTTACTGATAATCGCAGGATGTGCAGCATACCAATACTTTAAGGGTAATATCGTCAGGGGTGTTGCCACCGTGTTTATGATGCTAATTGCCAGCTTCATTGCTTTTGGTTACTTCGAGTATATGGCGAAGTTTCTGGTTGGGTTTGAGGCGCTGGAATCTTTAGGGGTTTGGGTGTATGTTATTTGTTTTGCGCTTTTGTTTCTAATTTCTTTTGCACTCTTTCAGACTGGTATTATAGCAATTATGCGTGAACCCATTGACCTGGGAAATTGGGCAGAAAAAATCGGACGGCCTATCGCGGGCGTTTTTCTGGGATGGATTCTGTCAGGCGTGATACTCGTGATTTGCGCTCTGGCTCCCTTGCCCAACACCTATCCGTATTCGCGTTTTGATGAACGTAATCCGAAGGCGGATCAACGCACGAAAGCGTTTCTCAATGCTGATGGCATGGTAAGCGGATGGTTCTCAATGATCAGCAAGGGTAGTTTTTCCGCAATTTCTAAACCGCAAAGTTTTGCTGTTATACGAGCCTCTTTCTTAGACCAGTTATATCTTAATCGTCATGCCATTGGGCAGGGTATTTCGGTTTTGACCAAGGAAGTAGCGATCAGTGTGCCTGCCAAGGTTGCTGTGTGGAGAGCACCTGATGGGTTGGTTGATCAGGACGATAAGTCTTTTAGCGGACAAGGAGGCTCTCAGCCGATGATCGTTCGAATTAGCCTGAAGAAAAAAGGGTTGTCTGAGCATTCGCCATTCACAATGGGACAAGTCAGGATTGTCTGTAAGTCGGTTTCACAGGGTGACGTTGATCTACAGGGGCAAGGTGTAGTCATTTATCCGTCAGGGTATATGACCGGCGCCAACAGCGTTTTGATTCGATCATTAAAAGATAAAATCACCGTCTCCTCTGAGGCTTTCAGAAAGGATCAATCGAGCCGACCCATTGATTTTGTATGTCTTGTGCCCAATGGATTTGTCCCTGTCTTAGCAGAGTTTAAAATGAACAACGCAGCCATGATTCCTCCCGCTGTAACTGGAGAGAATATTCCGGCGATTGAACCTTTGAAGATTAAGCCGAAGGCTGAATAGGTGAGATGATATTTGCTGCATTTCAAATGGTTTGTGGTGAGCCATAATTGAAGCCAAAGAAAAGCATGAAAAGCCCACAGGTCTTACAGCCTGTGGGCTTTTTCGTTTTATCCACAGACTGCCAATTGAGAAAGATCTAGCTCCATGAGGTGCTCAAGGTAATCACCCAGTTCGTCCTCGGAAAACAGGGCCAGGAACTCTGGTTTGGCAGTACGGTTGATCTCACAGATACAATCAATCAATTCTCTTTTACTCATTATCGACCGTCCTTTATGGCTAGTGATACGCTTAGTTGACTTGTGGGTTATCGTCAAGATAGGGGTCACCTCTTTAATGCGTCCCAGTTTGAACTGGGTGATACTTGGTTGTGGTTGCATCAACATCTTGGGGTTGTAAGCAGAAAGATACCCCATATAGAGGGTTTTGTGGCGTGTCCTGAAAAAACCATTTAACTCGTCCCATAAAAACGGGGAGTGAGTCCAGTGGGCATGTTTGAAGAAAAGTGTAAAAAAGTATGGCCGCCGAGAAAAAATGTTAGGGGCCAAAGTAAGTGCAATTGGTTCGATCAGATTCCCAAATGGTGATGCTGTGCAACTGACCATGTTCAAAATGTGACTGCAGTTGGCTCCAGGCATAGTCTGAAATATTCTCTATGGTTGGAATGTGGGAGGAAAAATGTGGGACATCAGCGTTCAGATTTTTATGATCTACAAGATCTATGAAGCGATCGTTTACCGTTTTTTGAAACAAGAGAGAGTTAAAAAGCTTGGCCGACTCAGTTTTAATGGTGACTTCGACCCAGTAGTTGTGTCCATGGCCCGAAGCATTGGCACATTTTCCAAAGGCATCCAGATTCTGCTGTTCGGTGAAATTGTCATTCCACAATTTATGCATGGCGGCAAATTCAAACTTCTCGCTATAGAACACAGTGTGTGGGCAGTCAGATTTCATGATGAGTTTCCTGTATGGTGTAAGCTGTAAGCTGAGCTCATTGAGAGTGCAGGGTAAAAAGCTTTTCTGAAGCACCAGAAGAGTTCTTGCCATGACCTGTTTCAAGTTAACCACGCCAATGTGCTTTGATTGTTTGTATTGTTTAGAAATGTATTCCGTAAATATGGGTACGGCATCATGTCGAACGCAAGCATCAATGTCGGTCACGTTAATGACAAAGCCTGTGTCAGGGTTTACTGAGTGGCTAAGCCGTATTCCCAACTCAAGGAACAGGGACAAGCCTTGGCCTGTTGGTCGGGCGGCAAAGCCATTATAGCCTGTCGCCTGATTCGGTAGGAAGGGATTGACACAAAAACGCACACTACGTGATAATTGATGCATAACGGGCCTCAACGTCGATCTTGATGCAAAAGACTCAGAATTTCATTTCTACTGCGAGAGTCTTTCCTAAATATGCCTCTCAGAGCGGAAGTCACCATGGTGGAACCGGGTTTTTTAATGCCCCGAATTGTCATACAGCTATGAGATGCTTCTATGACCACAGCAACACCGAGTGGTTTAAGGTGCTTCATCATTAAGTCAGCGATTTGACCTGTCATTCGCTCTTGTACTTGAAGCCGCTTGGCAAAACAATCGACGATGCGAGCCATCTTGCTGACCCCAAGTACTTTGCCCGAGGGCAAGTAAGCAACATGAGCGCAACCAATGAAAGGAAGCACATGATGTTCACACATGCTGAAAAAGGGAATGTCCCGAAGCAAGACTATTTCATCGTAGTCTTCCGTAAATACGCTTTTAAAATGCAGCTCAGGATTCTCTCGCATGCCGCCGAGAAGTTCGGAATACATGCGGGCTACCCTGGCAGGCGTGTCTTGGAGGCCTTCACGGGTCACATCCTCTCCAACGGCTTCAAGTATATCGCGAACAGCATTCTCGATTTTCGCATTGTCAATGTCTTTTAATGGTTGTAGCATAACTTTCCCAATTATATAGAAGTATTTTTGCTAAATTAGTTAGATACATGGTGAGAAGACCAACTCCAAACCCTTGTGAAATGGTGCCACTGGTGGCAGGGGCAGAGTGACGCACGTTCACTCCAGTGATATCTAGGTGAGCCCATTCAGTGTAACCATTAAATTGCCGCCAAAATGAAGCTGTAGTGTTATCGCTCCCCCACCGCCTACGACAATGTTTCAGATGACTAATGTGGCGTTTTATTCCCCTGACGCAATCATCGGCAGACGGCACATGCCAGGGATTTTCTCCACTGAGTTTGGTGGCTGTCGTGCACGGAGAGACAAGCGGTTCATCATGACTCATTGACCGTGCCTGGTGTCGTCCTAAGACGACGCTAGAGGCTCCTGTTAAAGGGTCGATACCAATAATGATATCGACCTTTCTCCTTTCGGTCCAAGCTACAGCGTCAAACAGCATCACGCGTCCCTCGGCATCTGTGTTTACTATTTGAACAGGTTTTCTGCAATACTATAGGGACAATGTCGACCGTTGCCATTGATTTGAGTTTCTTATGGTCGTGAACTTTAGCCGTTATGTTTTTTACTTGTGGCGCCATTTGTTTGGCTAATAAGATGAGGGTTTGATGAAAAAACATGTTTCCAGGCCTGCTAGAGAGGATTATTGAGTCAGTATTGGCTTGAGCAAGGGTCTGACAAGCTGTCAGGCCGTCAGTTAATTTGTTGAACAGAGAACAAAGAGGGTCCACCATATGGGGAAACGTCCTGCTCAGTTCTGAAGTGTGAGGTGACGCGACGCATTGATCATATCGGTATGCACCATACATTGCACTTTCTCGAGGGAAGTTTGAGATGTCATGTAGAGGTAGATTGAAAGGAAGCTTACTGTGCAGAGTCAACATAAGTCACGAACTCCTATGTTTAGGCTTTTACGTTCTATGGCGTCAGAAGCTTTCCAAAACGAGTTCCGTAAGAAGTATTTGTTCTGTGCTAGCCCCAGGCAAGGGAGGCGATTAGCAGAAGGAGATGTTTTGTGGTAAATGATGAGGTGTTCTTCCGAATTAGCACGGAGATGATTTAGTCCCTTTTTGCTGGACACATACTGATTCTGATGGCGATTGACATGTTCATATGGTCTTGAGGACCTAGGCGGATCTTCAGGAATGATCACGGTGATCGGACCAGTCTTGAAGGCAGCTGAATCCCCTTTCGTACGCTTAAAAATCAATGCATGCGACTTATTCATCGGTTGCCTATGAGCGATTTTTTGAGGCCTTCGTTTTTGCTCTAAGTCGCAGGTAACTTTCAATGAAGTTATTGATGTCACCATCCATGACTGCCTGAACATTGCCAGTTTGGTGGTTGGTTCTGTGGTCCTTAACCATTTGGTAGGGTTGCATAACATAACTCCGAATTTGATTGCCCCAGGCTATATCTCCCTTCTCGCCATACAGTTGAGCCACTTGGTCGTCGCGCTTCTTCTGTTCAAGGACGTACAACCTGGCTTTGAGCACCTTCATTGCTTGCGAACGGTTCTTGTGCTGGCTACGCTGACTTTGACATTGGACTACTATGCCAGTAGGTTGATGGGTAATACGTACAGCCGAACTAGTTTTGTTCACGTGTTGTCCACCCGCTCCGCTTGCACGGTAGAAATCGAAGCGTAAATCATCTTCGTCAATTTCAATATCAATGTCATCTTCGAATTCAGGGATGCAGTCTACAGCGACAAAGCTGGTGTGACGGCGGTTTTGAGAGTCAAAGGGGCTAATGCGAACCAACCGGTGAACGCCGACCTCGCAAGATAATTTGCCGAAAGCGAAAGGGCCGACAATACGTAGCGAGATAGACCTGATACCCGCTTCTTCACCGGGCGTAATATCTAGCTCTTCAACACGAAATTTATTGGCTTCAAAGAATCTAGAGTACATCCTAAGGAGCATATTGGCCCAATCGCAGCTTTCTGTACCGCCAGCACCAGCGTGAATGCTGAAAAAGCAATTTCTCATATCCTGAGGCCCAGAGAGAAGGCCTTGCAGTTCTATCTTCTCGCACAAAACTAGAAGGGTGGCCAAGTCCTCTTCTATAGAAAGCAAAGTGTCCTCATCAGCTTCTTCTGACGCGAGTTCAAATAGCTCCCAAAGATCCTGGCTTTCGTTGCAGATCTGTTCAATGGGGTTCACTAGAGATTTGAGGAGGCTAAGTTTGGCAACCACTTTTTGCGCAGATTCGGCGTTGTCCCAAAAGCCCTCTACTGAGGCTTGTAGCTCGATCTTTTGAAGCTCTAGCTGTTTGTTCGGGTAGTCAAAGCCAGTCTCGGATATTTTGAATCCGAGCCAACAGAGCGGTAATTTCTGCTTTTAATTCTGATAATTCCATAGTTCTCAGTGTCATAAATGGTCTCATGTATAAGTTATTAGCGAAAAAGATCTTATACCATATATAGAATGGATCATCAATGATTGGTTTCTGTTGTTAGAGGAAAAATTGTGCGGATTATGCTCTGCGAGAAGAGTCCGATAAAACCGTGGGGTTTGTTTGTTAAGGAGGGATGTGTTGCACGTGGAACAGTTAGTACGCATAGTTTAAACCCTAAATAAGGTGTTCCACGTGGAACACCTCTGAAAAGAGATTGGCTTCTGGAAAAGAGTTTGATCACTAAATACCATTGAAAGTGAAACAAAATGTTAATACTATAAAGCAAAACCCACTCACATTAAGCTTAAAGCATGGAGCATGCCTATGACAGAGAAGTCAACAACAAAGCCCAAGCACCTAGGCAGGGGGCTTCAGTCTCTCCTTGGGCCGATCGCAGAGACACATCAGGAACCTGTCAAGAAAGCGGAAGTTAAGAATTCGTTGACTGATGCAGACTTGGAAACCGTACAGGAGCTTTCGCTGGACAGCATTTCTGTGAATCCACATCAAGCAAGGACCTATTGGGATGAGGACAAGCTGCAAGAACTTGCCATGTCGATTCAGGCAAATGGCATTGTTCAGCCCGTGGTTGTTCGAAAAAGTCCCACGGGCTACCAATTGATTGCGGGCGAAAGGAGATACAGAGCTTCCAAGAGAATCGGAAAGAAGACGATATCTGCATTGGTTCGAGAAGCAACAGATGCGCAAATGCTTGAATTGGCATTGGTCGAAAACATCCATCGGGAGGATTTGAATCCTCTTGAGAGGGCGAAAGCGTACCAGAGTTATATAGTTCATTTTGAACTGAACCAAACTGAAGCTGCAAAACGGTTGGGGGAGGAACGATCTGTGGTAGCAAATCATTTAAGAATCTTGGATCTGCCCTCGGAGATTCGAAAAATGTTGGCAGAGGGCGTCTTGAGCATGGGACACGCTAAGGCTATTCTGGCACTCCCAGATGATGATTTAAGGAAAAAACTTGCTAACCGAGCCCTGGCAGGGCGGTTAAGCGTGAGAGACCTAGAGCGGATCATACGCGAGTATATAGATGGGACTGTTCATAAGGAGAAAAAGCGAACTGAAAAGGCGGCCCATATAGTTGAACTTGAGGATGTTCTAAGTTCTCAATTAGGGAGCCGCGTAAAAATTGAGACAAAAAAGCGGGGCCAAAGAGGGAAAATGGTGATCGAATTCAAAACTCTTGACGAATTTGATCGCGTTTTAGAGAAGCTGGGTATACAGAATACACGCGATATGTAGTGATATCTGATAAAGACAACACTTGGATACTGGTTTGAAAGGGGTAATTGTGAAACGTTTTCTAATGAGTTTATGTGTTTTGTCAATGCTTGCAAATCTTGGCCACGGGCAAAATACTGATAGTTTTACGTCAATTCATGAGGCCGCCGCCGCTGGGAATGCAAGGGGCATTGTCGCATTCCTACAAAAAGGCGTAAGCGTGGATTCAAAGGATTCTAACGGAAAAACGCCTCTAATGGCAGCTTCTGAATCAGGTATGAGCCGTGTTATACCATTACTGTTGCTCCGGAATGCTGGGATAAATATGCTTGATAAGCAGGGCAATACAGCCCTGCATTATGGCGTGGCAAAAAAGCATGCGAGGGTGGTGTCGGAACTTCTCAGCAATAACGCGGATGCAGAAATTAAGAACAGTAAAGGTCAAACAGCAAAAGACTTAGCAAAGGCTTCCGGAGACGTTCGATTGGCAAATCTATTTCCAAACGAAAGGACCTACGACCAACCATTTCAAACTGAAGATAGTATTGTAATGACAGGACCAGAACAGATTTACGCGGTTCTGAAGGACGTAAATGGAATCAGGGTCCGGTTAAGTACAGATCCCAACCTGGAAAGTCAATTGAAGACAATATTTAAGTCATTGGAAGCGGAAGAGGCAAAATGGACTTCTCGCAAGCGTCGAATTGCGACCTCGTTTTACTCTGCTTTAAGGAAAGAAGTTGATAGTGAGATTGTTTTTATTCAGTCCGTGGCAAAAGCAGAGGATGCAAACGACATCGTTCACCAGCTTGATGTGATCCAGAGCACATGGAAAAGCATTTTTTCTCAATCAAGTCGAAGAATGAGGGCAGCGACAAGGGGGACGGCTTCGCAAGGCATGCAGACGATGACAAGGCCGTCGCGAGGCCGGAGTAGGCGAGGTCACACCGCTGATATTAGTACGAGTCGGCGAGGAATCAGGACCAGAAATGAAGAAACGGTCGAACAAGTCGACCCTCACGCATCCTATATTGATAGTTGGGGATCCATTTCTGATACCAATTTGGATACTCTGTATAATGATACTCAGGACAAGTATTTCGGCGATATGGCGACAATAAGAGGTATGGCTGAAAAACAGAAGAAGGCTCGGACGCTCAATGCGATCGATGGGGTGATGTTGGAACGAAAGTTTCGCGGGGAGCGAAGCCTTGTGGTTTATGGTCTTACTAAGGATGAGCTGTCAAATATACCAGATACATCCAGCGTTGAAGGCACGGCGAGAGGGAGAAGGAGTAGGGGCCGGGCCAACCAGACCCAACAGACGAGTCGAAGGCGTAGATAAGTTAACTCAAAACAAGAAAATAGGGATGAGAAATATGTCATCCCTATTTTTTATGCGCTGAAAAAAGGTGCCTACGTTTTCTATTGAGTTGTGTTAACATCACATAAAGAGAGGGCACTACGACCAGGGTAAGGACCGTGGCAAAACCTAAGCCAAAAATGACTACGACACCCATATTGCTCCACCATTGACTAGACTCCGTTTTTGTAATAAAAGTTAGTGTTCGAAAATCGAAGGAGATTCCAATTGCCATTGGGATAAGTCCGATAATCGTAGTTGCCGCCGTCAGAAAGACGGGGCGTAGCCGAGTAACACCAGCTTCAGACGCTGCTTCAATCAAGCCCATGCCCTGGCTCTGAAGCTGCCGCGTATAGGCCAGAAGGACAATGGCATTGTTTACCACGACTTCGGCAAGACTTATGACGCCAATGCCTGTCATTATAATGCCAAATGGTAGGTCGCAAATGATAAGCCCGGCCAAAGCGCCAATGAGGGACAGGATCACGGTGGTAATGATGATCAGTGGGATCATTATTGAATTGAACTGAAGAATCAACCGGAAAGCCTGATTGCTAAGTTCCTTCAAAACCTCAAAGTCGTCTCCTATGACTCGGACCGTTACAGACGCTCCTGTAGCAGGTCCATCAGCCTCTCTCTCAACCTCTATTTCGGCCCCAGGGATGTCTAAAAGGTCATTTCTAATGCTTGCAATGACTTCTGTTGAAGGATGAGTTCGCTCAGCTCAGAGAAGTCGTGAAAGACAAGTGTGATATTTGCCAAATGTGATCCACCCGCACTGGCCATGATGTTGTTTCCAGCCGCACTGAACCCAACGTTTGCAATGGTGTGCTTAATCCAGGGCCTGTAGGGCGTAATTCGGTTTTCGATATCCCTAATAATTCGATCCGTTTCGGTGATATTGGTGCTCTGAGGCGTACGGACATCTATGACACCACGTTCAGGATCGCCTTCTGGGAAGAATTCACTGCCCTTGCCAATTTTAGAATATAAAATGCCGACCGAAAAAAGAAGGCATAAGGCCACGAAAAGTGTGATGCCAGGGTTGTTAAGGCCAACACCTTGAATCTTTCTGTAGCCAATCGTAAACCAATGAACTGTTTTCTGCTTCTTCGGCGGGATGGAGGCCCATACGGAGCATGGCTACAATAGCACTGGGACGCCAGCCGAGAAAAACCAAAAATACTGCAGTTACCAGGATAAGAGCGGAGAGGATGTTGTTTTCCAAGTCCGAAACCATATTGCGTATGTTCTTTGATATGTCGGAAGTGATGTCAAATTGAAGTGTCTTGGGTGACTGCTTTTGAGCTTCTGAGATGATGAGTTTTACGTGGTCAGAAATATTGACGACGTTTGCGCCAACTCGTTTCTGAATACTTAAAGTAACATTTTCAATACCATTAAGCCGGGAAAATGTTTCTCTGTCCTTGAATGAATCCGTTACCTTGGCAACATCGGACAGGTATATAGGCTTGCCGTTGCGAACCGTCAAAATAAGATGGTCGACTTCTTCTGGCGTGACAAATTCCGCTGGGACGCGAACATTGAACTTGGTCCCTTGAGTTTCCAGTCCACCGGCTGAAATATTAACATTCTCCGCTGGGATCAACGAAAGAAGTTCCGGGAAAGTCAGATTGTAGGAGGCCACTCGGTCAGGGTCAAATTCAAGGCGAATTTCACGTTCCAGATCGCCCATTATCTCAACTTTTAGAACACCAGGGACAATTTCTATTTCGTCCTGCAACCTATCTGCAACGAATTTCAACTGTACTGGAGACACATCCCCAGAAATTCTGATGTACATGATGGGTATTTCAGCAAAGTTGACTTCCTTTATAATCGGTTCCTTGGCATTTTGGGGAATTCACCCTTGGCCGTGTCGACCTTGTCACGGATTCGTTGCAGGGCTACGTCGGTGGGTATGTCGGGCGTGAATTCGACCGAAATCATGGACAGGCCCTCTGCGCTGCTGGAAGTGATCTCCTTTGCCCCTCGCACACCCTTCAATTCTTTTTCGATCTTCATCGTGACCGATGTTTCCATGTCCTCAGGTGAGACGCCTTCATAGGTCGTGGTCACAAGAATAAAGGGAACAGGAATATCAGGGAAAGCTTCTCTGGGCAGTGACAGGTAGCTGTACACGCTCAACACAATAATGATAAAGCCAAGAACGGCCACAGTGATTCGATTCTTTATTGCAAGGTCTGTTAGTAGCATAGGGCTAGAGCTCTGATGGAATAATGTTGACCTTTAGGCCAGGAGCGGCAAAGCGATGTCCCTCGACAATAAGTTGGTCAGTTGGGCGTAAACCTTCAAGAATTTGAACGCGGTTACCCTTGATGATTCCCAGCTTAACGTCTCTTCGTACCGCATGATTGTCTTCAACAATATAAACAGCTTTGCCAGACTCCATAGGGATGACAGCAAATAGGGGAACTAAGATGACATTTTGTAGCGTCCGTCTTGTTAAGCGAACCAAGACAAGTTGACCGCTGTGCAGCAGATGCTGAGGATTCGGGAGGGTGATCTCAAGCCGCGTAGACGTGTTTGACCGTCAGCGACCTGACTGATGAAGGTGATAACACCGGAGAAAGTCTCCTTTACCCCGCAGAGAGTTACCATGATATCGGCAGTTAGCCCCACAGATAAGTATGGTACGTCCTTCTCAGTGACTTCTACGCCGATTTTGACGGTGGTCGTATCAACACTACGGCAGGCAGATCAAATGTGTCAGGGACTTGCGCTTCAGGCGTGATATTAAGGACTGAAATGTTGATCGGAGGCGATGTTGTTTCATCAATAATGTCTTGTCGCTTTGGTATTTTTGTCATCAAGAAAACACCCAGGACTGCAATAGCAATGATGCTTAGTCTTAAAAGGTGGCTCCCAAAACGTTTTCGCCTGGGTGTACTTTCTTTGGCTTCTGGAATTGGATTACTCATGGAATAAACAAAGCTCCTGACTTACACGTCGTAAATAAAATAGGTCGTCAATGATAAGCTGAAGGTCAAAGAGATCAAGCCCCGAGCCATCAAAAATCCCCCAAAACAATGCTGGAATGACCGTTATTGCATTCTAGTTGCCATTGAGCAGTTTAAGGGCCCGGCATCTTTTTATCGCTGACGTAAATTAGGTAGAAACATCCAGGATTAAAGGTACGTGGCTTTGTGAAGCGTGGCAAGAAGCTCGAAATTTGTCTGGAAAATAGTAGCATTTCATAATAACGTCTACTATAGTAGAGGGATGTCTACTGAGAGTGTTTTGTTTTTGAGGTGATTATTGTGGCGAAAAACCAAGAGTTGTTTGAGACTGAGTGGGCGATATTGAAAGTCGTTTGGGAAAAGGAACCAGTAACTGCCCCGGATGTTCAAGAGGCCCTGGTGAAGCAAAAGAAGTGGGCTTACACCACGGTAAAAACATTGATGGACCGCATGGTAAAAAAACAGCTGTTGGACGCCAAGAAGATAAGAAATCTATACGTGTACACGGCGGTTATTACCAAGGCTGAAGCCATGAAACGGGAGCTAAAACGGACACTAAAGCGTGCCTTTAATGGGGCGTTTACACCCATGGTTCAATTTCTTGTCGACCATGAACAGCTTTCAGAAGAAGAATACAAGTACCTGGAGCAGATAATAAAGGAACACAAGCAACAAAAAAAAGAGGGATAAGTTTCGGTGGTTTCTGCAAAAAAGCGAAACGCATCGGTTTTTGAGGGCCTCTATTGAGAGAGAAGAAATACTGAAATGTAGAGGCATAAGGAGCAAATCATGACAGACGACAAAGCATTGATAGGAAGACTAAAACGAGGGGATCAAGCAGCCCTGGAATGCATTTATGTAAAATACCGGCCCCAGCTTATGGCAACGGCCTGTTCGTACCATGTAGACCGTCATGTTGCTGAGGACATTCTCCACGATGTGTTTCTTTCTTTCACTAAACGAATCACAAAATTTGAAATCAATCACAGTCTATATGGTTATCTACGTGCTGGTATTCTAAATGGCATTAGAGATATGATTAGGCGTCGTTCTCGGCAGAAGACGGGGATGATTCGCCACGTTTTGTCGGATGAGATTATGCATAGCCCACATGAGTGTTCGGTGCAGTCTGAGGAAGTTAATATCGTAGAAAAATTGCTGCATACTTTGTCTGAGCCTCAAAGGGAGGTGGTTCGACTGCGAATCAGACAGGGGCTAAAGTTCAAGGACATAGCACGCGTGCAGGGCGTGTCTTCAAGCACCGTACGGGGACGATACCGATATGGCATTTCTCACATGCGCGGCAGTGTGATTCGTCACCTGGGATAGGTGGTCGTCTTCAAAACCTCAAGGATGACACCGGAGTTATCTTCGAGTTTGGCATAGTACGCACATAGATGGATTGATTCAAATATATGATGAGTGTATTGATGAGAATAAAAATGAGTCGCATTTCTGTGGGGCCAATGCCCCAGTAGGCAATTTTGAACTTATTGGTGGCTGAAAATTGCAGAAATGAGTTGACCATAAAGCCACAGAATACGGCCATAACAAAGAACATAATGTATTTCATATGATTGGGAATGAGTAAAGAGTAACCAATAAGCATGGCACATAGAAATACATAGTCCAGGAAATGGTCCATGTAGTAGCCCCATTTCACCAAACCAGTATTTCGATGACGGCCAATAGCACCATCCAACAGGTCGGTAATGTATTGAGCTAAAATGGCGGCTGATACACCCCACATCCATTGACGGTTAAATGTGGCCAACCAACTGAATAGAATCACCAAAACAGACCATACAATAGTGGTAAGAGTGAGGTGGTAAGTTTCAATACCTTTTGGGACACAGGGTATTAGTGTGGCTTTGAGACGATCTTCTGCATGATGAAGTATGGAAACGTCGTCTTTTTTATCGCCCGAAAACACGTTTTTTGCCATAGCCTAGCTCCCGTAACCCATTATCTATGGAGAGCATTCTACCGACGCAAATGTCGATGGGCAAGGAGTATGTGATTGTCAATGCGACGAGTTACTTTGTGGCTATGTATACAAACGCAGGCGGCGTGTTTCGCCAGACTGTTCGTGTGGTTGTGACATGGCTAAATCTGGATTGCAGTTTCTTGCGAAAACGTCTGCCTGCTGGTAGAAGTAGACCCTGCAAATAGGCAAAGGTTAAAAAGCGAGCACCGGGCCGGAGAATGTTTATAAGTGCGTCCAGCAATACATCCTGCAGTGACTCGTCGAATGCTGCCCAGGGAAGTCCACATATGACCGTATCGCATTGATTTGCATTGTTCAAAGCCAAATACTTTGGGGTTTCCGTTGCACTGGCATGATATATTTTTGCTGAAGGGCAACGCGTCTGAGTGGTTTCCACAAATTCAGGATTGAGTTCCATGGCAAAAAAGAGGGCGTTCTGCGGTTTCTTTTGG
This sequence comes from uncultured Pirellulales bacterium, assembly GCA_964494325.1. Lineage (GTDB taxonomy): Bacteria > Planctomycetota > Phycisphaerae > Sedimentisphaerales > Anaerobacaceae > JAIPFM01. The sequence continues at coordinate 56,783 of CAZBTJ010000002.1, read as the reverse complement.
AGCACCATTTCGGTAAAGACGCCAGTACCTGAGCCCCACTCAACAATGACAGAAGCCTCTTTCAAACCTGCTGCATCAGTGATGGCATGCGCCAATTCCAATGAACTGGGCCAGATCGCACCTGTTTGGGCGGGGTGCAAAAAAAACTGTTTAATAAATGTTAATGATGTCATTGGCTGGATATTGTAGCCCAGGATGGGGCTCGGGGAAACTCAGAATTTCCCAATTTCCCCTCACCTGTTTCACGGAGTAATGACTAACGAGTTAACCGGGCGACCCAGCCGCCACCGGGTGCCAGTTTGATCGTGAGTTTCTCATTGGACGTGACACGCTGTTTAACACGTTTGAAGTCTTCGCCATATTTGTCCGCATTTGGGCCGTCCTGAAAAATGTCCGCTTTGTATTTTCCCTTGCCCAAAAAAGCGAGGTTGATGGTCAATTCGCGAGCTGTTCCGTCTGTCATGCCGCCAATATACCATGTCTTGCCCGATCTTCTTGCTATGAGGACATAGTCACCGACTTTGGCATCCAAGCCGATGGTTTCGTCCCATACTGAAGGTACTTTTGACAGAAACTCCATACAGTCCGATTCGCTGTAATAGTGTGTGGGCGTGTCAGACAACATTTGCAGAGGGCTTTCATAGACCACGTACATGGCAAGTTGGTGACAGCGTGTGCCCATGCTCATGGGGCGGTCAAACACGGCGTTATAGTTCTTTTCTTGAGCATTGATCATGGCGCCAGGCGTAAAGTCCATAGGGCCTGCAACCATGCGTATAAAGGGCAATGTGACGCAATGCTCGGGTGTAATATCCGAAGACCATTTACAATTCTCCAATCCCTTGACCCCTTCACGGCTTATCACATTAGGGTAAGCCCTGCGCATTCCTTTGGGCGAATACGATCCATGGAAGTCTACTAGCATATGGCGTTTGGCACATTCGATGGCCACGCGTTCATAGTACTGAACCATCCATTGATCATCGCGTTGCATAAAGTCGACCTTGATACCCTTGGCGCCCCACTTTTCAAACTGATCCAGTGCAGGTATCATTTGGTCTTCCAGTGTTTTCCACACCACCCACAAGACGATACCGACCTTCTTTTTCTTGGCATAGGCAAAGAGTTCTTCCATGTCCATGTCGGGAACAACGTCAAGTAAATTCCCAAGCTTATACCAGCCTTCATCTAGGATGATGTATTCAAGGCCGTACTGGGATGCAAAATCAATATAGTACTTGTAGGTTGCCGTGTTCACACCGGCCCGAAAATCAACATTGTAGATATTGCAGGCATTCCACCAGTCCCATGCCACCTTACCGGGTTTGATCCAGGTCGTGTCCTTGAGTTTAGAGGGGCTTGAGAGTTTGTACACAGTCTGGTTTTCCAATAGATTTGTGTCCATATCAGAAATGATACAGACGCGCCAGGGGAAGGTTCTTGCGCCTGATGTTTTGGCAATGTAATCGGCTCGTTCTTTGACAACGACTGTTCGATCATTGGTCTGTTCTTCACTGACTGCCACAGCTGGGAACATACCTTCCAGCCTGGGAGTGGCAGTGCCGCGCAGATAGAGGCCGGCATAGTCATACAGGTCAGCTTCAGTGATCAGGAGCTTGGTCCCATTTTCAACATCAATCAGGGCCGGCAGACTGCCAAAATGATCCTTGGCAATACTGTTCAGCTTGACGACCGAGTACAGTCGTTCACTGTGGGTCAGAAGGCTTTCTTCTTTTGGAAAGTACGTGGTGTGATTCTGTACGAAATTGTACGCTACGGTTTCTGTCTTGACTACAATAGACTCATCCAGTGATGTTTTAAAGCGATAGGCGATTGCATCATCATAAACTCTAAATATCAGAGAAAAACCCTGGTCAAAAAAGAGTACTTTCTCGTTGTAATGGTCGATAATCTCCGCAGACTTCACGCGAACTACAGGTCTGAGCACTCTGTTGACAGACACGGCCTTCTGATAGGCCAGCTTTGCATCTTTGCCCAGTACGGTTTCGTCGCCAAGGGTCATTGAAATTGGGCAATCCTGGAGCATCAGCGAATCGTTAAGGGCTACGCTATACTGAATTGACCTATTAATTTCCACAGTCACAGAAATCGTCTCGTTTGGGCTCTTTACTTGAATGGTTTCTGCCTGGATCAAAGAACATAGGGGCATCAAGCATAGCACCAATATTGCAATGGGGACGATACGCCGTCTGGTTTTCATACGTTGGATCTCCATAAAGTGGTTGATCAAGTTTTTCACAGTGTACTTGACGTCATCCGGCCAGTCAAAGGTACGTTGATTGATTTTTGGTGGTTTTCATGCGTCTGTGCCGATATAAAGACAGAGACTCATTAATGATGTCTGGAAGGATAACAATGAAGGTATTTACGGTGATCAGAACGGTAGCAACTTTGGCCATGGTTGGGGCGGTGGCCACTGGGGGCCTGATGGCGTGGCGGCACATGTTTACCAATAAGACTATTGAGGAACTGCTCACCGAAAACACTCACCTCAAACAGGCCATAACACATCTTAGTGAGGAGGCTCAGATTGGCTATGCCAAGGTTGTGTCTCAGGATACGCGGGATGGCCAGCTATATACGCGATTAATGTTTGTTGAAACCCGGCCCAATGAACCTTTGAAGCCTGTACTAAAGAAGGAGTATGAGGTAGAAGGGGATATCGTACATTTTGACGCCTTGATAGTGAAGTTTGGCCAGGAACAGGTTATGGACGGACGTGAAAAAGCCATGTATTTGTGGCGGCGGATTTATGGAGAAAACCAGACGCCCGAACAGGGATTGGCCATCAATCATGAAGGGCTGGAACCTGCTCGTTATAGCGAATTTTGCGAAAAATTGTCTCTCAAGGATCGAAATCTCTTCTGGATACATATCTGGACCCTGTCCAATGATCCCAACCATCTTGCAGATTTGAATGTGCGAGCCATCTATGGCAATGTGGTATACCACAAACTAGAACGGGGACTTATCTATGTTTTTAAGATTGATAACACAGGATCGCTCTACCCCGAAATTGTGCCAGATCTTTAACAAGCAACTGGGGCTAAGCCCTCAGCAAAAGTTGTTCAATCGCAACTGGCGCGCGTGTTTGGCCGGTTTTTATCTGGTAGTCTATGCTGCCGAGTTGTTGGATGATCTGGCTGATTTGTTCAAGCGAAATCTTTCTAATCTGCGCGTAAAACTGGTCTGTCTTGCCCCAGATGCGTAAGGTCTTGGTCACTTCCGGAATACTCTTACCTTGGCTGAGCATGGCCTTGGCATTAAACATCTTTCTGAAGTGGAAAGCGAAGGCGCCCACCACTGTATACTGAGCATTCTTGTCTTCGGAAAACATGTTTCGCAATCGTTGGAGTGCTGCGCCGGTGTGCCCGGCGACCATGGCATCAATGACTTCAAATACGCCAAAGACACGGTTGTGTCCAACCAGGGCCTCAACATCCTGGACCGTAATTTGTTTCTTGCTGTCCACAAAGACCACGAGCTTCTCTGCTTCGCTATAAAGACGTGTGACATCATCGCCCGTGAGATCCACCAATAATTGTGCAGCATCCTTGCCCAGATTGGTGTCAAATGTCTGCTTCACATACTGAGTTATGTGGGCAGGGAGTTGCCAGGGTTTGGGGGGGGTGACGCTGATCAACTCACCCACCAGTTTTAGTTTTTTGGCTAACCTGGTATTGGATGGAAAACTGGTGGCAACGAGGATGAGCACACCGCTGGAACAGGGGGCGTCAAAATAGGTCTCCAGAAGGGGACGGTGCCGGGTAATGAATTCGTCTGCCTCCTGGACTACCACCACACGACGGTCCGTCAAAAATGGCAGGGTACGCAATTCATCCAGCACCTCATTAATAGCTGCCTTGGCATCCGTGACCCAGAGACCCGTGGCATGTTGATCTGCAGGCAATAGTTTGCCCAGAAGATCACGATACTGTTTTTTTGCGAGACCCTGTTCTTTACCTACAATGACATATATGGGATGTATGCGGGTTTTGGCCATTCTCGTTATGATTCATCAGGGGTTGTGATTTCCGTATTATTCTGTTCTTGACCATCGGTATTGCCGATGGCATCTTGATCGAGGCCGTTATCGTCAATATCGTTATCCGCAGGAATCACTGCGGCTGCGACCAGACTGTCACCTTCCTTAAGGTTAATCAAGCGAACACCCTGGGTATTTCGGCCAATTGTTCGGATGTCATCCAGGCCCGTACGAATAATCATACCCTTGGCTGTGATCAGCATTAAATCCAAGTCCTGAGTGACAGGTTTGATAACCACAACGGGCCCAGTCTTGTCAGTGGTCTTCACATCAATGAGCCCCAGACCGCCACGTGACTGCACACGGTATTGATCCAGGTTAGTGCGTTTGCCATAGCCGTTTTCGCAGACGGTGAGAAGATCAGTGCCTTCGTTGTTGTCGGTGACAATCATGCCGACCACTTCATCATCGCCTCTTAGTCTGAGGCCTCTGACGCCTCGTGATACACGGCCCATAGATCGTGCTTGAGATTCTTCAAACCGGATGGCCATGCCACGACGTGTGCCCAGGATAATATGGTGATTACCGCTGGTTTCAGCCACACCTATCAAGGCGTCGTCGTCGTCCAGATTGATGGCAATCACACCTGTGGTTCTTGGGTTGCTATAGGCGGACAGTTCAGTCTTCTTGATGACTCCCTTTTTGGTGGCCATGACCAGTTGGCGTACACCGCTACCTTCGGCATCTGTAAAGCTACTCACATTGATAATGGAAGTGACTTTCTGATCTCCAAGATCCAGCAGATTTACAATGCTGCGACCCTTGCTTTGTCTGGACATACTGGGAATGCCGTAGACCTTGAGCCAGTAACATTTGCCCCTGTCTGTAAAGAAGAGCAGGTAGTCATGTGTTGAGGCCACGAAGAGGTGCTCAATAAAGTCCCCTTCCTTGGTATCTGATCCGATGATACCGCGACCGCCGCGACTCTGCTTGCGATAGGTGTCAATCGGCATACGCTTGATGTAACCGCTGTGACTGACCGTGACAATGACCTCTTCAACTGCAATGAGGTCTTCTTCATCCATAATATTGACAGCGTGAGTTAGCTCTGTACGACGTGCGTCGCCATACTTTTCCTTGATCTCATTGATGTCGTCACGGATGATGCCCAGGAGTACATGAATGTTGTTGAGAATCTCTTCAAGGCCTTTGATTCTCTCTGCCAGTTCTGAGTATTCTTTGGCCAACTTTTCAATTTCCAGGCCGGTCAGACGCTGAAGTTGCATCGTCAGAATGGCATCAGCCTGCGGGCCCGAGAGGAAATGATCGCCCTGCGTCTTTTCGTCAATGAACTCAGCGGGCAGCAGTCTTCGCAGTGTTTCCGATTCAGCCAGACGTAACGCTTTGCTCATCAAGTTAAGTTTGGCCGTCGGGGCATCTGGCGACTTCTTGATGATCTCAATAATCTCATCAATGTCACTGACCGCCAGGATCAATCCTTCCAGGATGTGGGCTCGATTTTGGGCTCGCTTGAGCAGATACTTTGTACGCCGACGAATCACGATCTTGCGGTGATCCAGGAAGCAACTGCACATTTCTTTGATGTTCAGCGTTTCAGGACGACCATTAACCAATGCAATATTGGCAATGGCAAAGGTGGTCTGCAATTGGGTAAAGCGATAGAGTTTATTCAGCACTACCTCAGGATCGCAGTCTTTTTTGATCTCAACCACAATGCGCAAGCCTTGCCGGTCAGATTCATCACGCACATCGGACACTTCTGGCATTTGCCCGCCACGTACACAGTCGGCAATCTTGGACACAATGTTGGTCTTGACCACCATGTACGGGATTTCTGTGACAATAATCTGAGATCTTCCGCGTCCGGTTTCTTCAATTGCCACCTTGCCACGAACCCTCAGGTGGCCCCGGCCTGTCACATAGGCATCGTGAATACCTTTACGACCGCAGATCAGTCCGCCCGTTGGAAAGTCAGGTCCAGGCAATACAGTCAAGATGTCCTTGATCTCTGTTTCCGGGTTGTCCAGCACCATAAGCAGGGCATCGCAGACCTCTGATACATTGTGGGGTGCCATGTTTGTGGCCATACCCACGGCAATGCCTGTACAGCCATTGACCAGCAAGTTCGGGAACTTGGCCGGCAGAACTGTGGGTTCTGTGGTGGTTTCATCGTAGTTGGGGACAAAGTCAACGGTGTCGTGCTTGAGATCCTCCAGCATTTCCATGGCCGGTGCGGCCATGCGTGCCTCAGTATAACGCATGGCTGCTGGTGGATCGGAGTCAATACTCCCAAAATTACCCTGCGGGTTGACCAGAGTATATCGCATATTCCAGGTCTGGCCCAGGCGGACCAGTGTGCCGTAGGTGGCTTGGTCACCGTGCGGGTGGTAATTACCACCCGTATCACCGACGATCTTGGCGCACTTTCTATGTTTGCTGCGCGGACCCAGGTTCAGATCATTCATGGCCACAAGAATACGCCGCTGCGAGGGTTTCAAACCATCACGCACGTCTGGCAGGGCACGCGATACAATCACACTCATGGCATAATTGAGGTATGATTTCTTGAGTTCATCAAGAATCGGCATATCCTCAAACTGTTCCTGGATCGGGACTATTTCGTTGTCTTTACTCATCATTTGAATCTCGTTGCTGCCTCCAGGCATTGCCGTTGAAGCCATCCGGGCCGGCTCAAAATGGGGGGCAGCTAAGTTTTGCTTACCACTTTTGGAAAACAGGGCGGATAGGCCCCGTTCAAAGCAATTAGAATAACGCCAAACCGCCTGAAAGTCAAGGAATTGCAGCGTTCTGATATGATTGTCAGGATTCTTTTTTACCCGGCTCAGATTGTACCGCCGGCGGTACAATTGAGTTGGACTCAGTATATGGCATTGCTGTCAGTCACTGATAGCGTTGTGTCCGGCGTTAGGGTCTGTACCCCGCGAAGCCCCCATTTGGTTATTGCAATCTGAGGGTAATTCTATTAAGTTTTCTTTCAATGTCTGGATATTTTGTCGATCTGGATATGGAGGAGTCTGGCGGACTCATATACGCGTATTTAGGAGAAGGACCATGCCACCAGCCAGCAATAAAACAGAGACCACGGAACTGAGCATGAAAAACACCAAACAAGAGTTGCTGGATGCCTATAATGAGGCGCTGACCCAACTCAAAGCCAAGGAGAAGGCTTTGTTGAATCCAGAGCAGGAGGCCAGGGGAAAAAAAGAGGAGAAGGTCTTGTCCGGCATGAGTGGGATGTCGGCAGACAGCATCACCCAGGATATCAGCAAACTCAAACAGGATATGGGTAAATTATTGACGTCCCTGGCGGATAAGCTGGCTGCTGAGGTGGACACATTTGACCGGGTTCAATTGGCCATCGAAATTAAGGAGCGTGAACTTAAGGACATCTATGATATCGATCGCGGTGCGTCGACATTGGCGGCCTTGATTGAATCGCAGCATCAACAAACACGGGAGTTTGAACTGGAGATGGTATCCAGAAAAGAAGCATTTGCCACTGAAAGCAACGGCCTGCGTATGGCGTGGGAAAAGGAAATGGATGACCACCGTACCTTGATCAAGGAGCAACGAGACCTGGAGGCCAAGACGCACAAACGCCAAGAAGAAGAATACAAGTATGCATTTGACCGTGAGCAGCAACTGGCCAGGAACACCTTTGAGGACGATAAGGCCAAACGTTTAGCAGAATTGGAGGCCTTGGAGAATCAGATGAAGGCCCTCCGGGAACACTCCGAAAAGGCGTTTCAGGACAGAGAAGCACAGATCGCCTCAAAGGAAAGAGAGTATGAGTCATTGCAAGCTCAGGTCACGGATTTCCCCGAAAAACTGGAGGCTGCTGTGGCCATGGCCGTTAAGGAGTGCTCGGAACGTATCAAGCTTGAGGCGGGCTATCAGAAAGATCTACTGCAAAAGGAATACGAAGGAGAAAAGAACGTATTGACCGCCAGAATTCAATCTCTTGAACAAACAGTCAGAGAACAAACCGAACAGATACAGAAGTTGTCTACACAGCAAGATTCCGCCTATCAGAAAATCCAGGACGTGGCAGTCAAGGCCATTGAAGGTGCTTCCAAGGTTGGTTCCTATAGCGGCCTCCAGCAAGTCCTTCGCGAGCAAAATAAAAAACAAACGAATGAAGATTAGGCGAACAGAGGGTGAAGAGTGCTTCACTGAGCCTGCTCGCTCTTCCCCTGGGGACGGACGGGCCTTAACGTCGGGTTCTCCGACAGACTCTTAAGTTGTTGTGTTGGTTGCTGGTTTTTCGTTGTTCGTCATACCGTTCTACAGTTCCACCGTCCCTGAAGCCTTCACCCACCTCAGCGCAGCGGCCCACCGACATACTGTCTCGCAGCGCAGCGGTCTTATGTCTTACAGCGAAGCCAAGCTGAAGTTCTTTGGGGGCGATCTCACCCTCGTGCCTTCTTAGATTATCAGCGAATGCCCACTGCCAGGCGGTCGAGTTTTTGGAGGTCTTTGTGGATTTGAACATGGGAGAACAGGCCGGTTTTTTCGAGGAGCGAGTGCAGATCAGGCCCCTGCAAATAGCCAATTTCGAGCATCACAGCGGCATTGGGTTTGAGATGAGGCTGTATTTGGCTTACAAGCCGTTCGTAGATGTCCAGACCTTTGGGACCTGCGAGCAAGGCTTCTCTGGGTTCATAGTCCTTCACGTTCCTGTTCAGGGCTTCGTATTCAGCCTCACTGACATAGGGTGGGTTGGACACGATCAGGTCAAATGGTCCCGATGAAACCGGGGTCAGTAAGTCGCCCTGACATAATGTGATACGTTCTGTGAGTTGATGTTTTGCTATGTTCTCGGCCGCAATATCCAGGGCGTTCTGGGACAGATCTGTGGCTGTGATATCGGCGTTTTTGAAATTGTGGGCTATGGCTGCAGCAACACAGCCGCTGCCTGTACACAGATCCAGGACGGACTGCTGACCCTCTCGCTTTCGTAGAAACTCGATTCCGTGCTGAACCAACATCTCGGTTTCTGGTCGCGGGATCAGGCATCCTGGCCGAACAGCAAGCTCCATTGAGTAAAACTCTGTTTTGCCTACAAGATAGGCTACGGGCTCGTGATCGCCGGCGTGCTTGACCAGAGCCCTGAGTTGAGCTAATTGAGCAGGCGGTACGATGGCGTCAAACTGCGTATACAATTCCATTCGTTGCTTGCCCAGCACATGGCACATCAGTAGTTCTGTACACAAACGCGCTGCATCCACCTCCTTCTCGTGAAGATAGGGAGAAATCCAGTCAAGCAATGCTTTAATAGTCCATGTTTGCATAGTCATTGGTTTACAGTTTTCGGTTTACAGTTTTTAGCATTAGGCTAGGAAGCGGTTTCTACTGAACACTAAAAACCCAACACTGAAAACTAGTCTATATGTACACCTTATCCATCATGCGTGGGAAGGCGATACATTGTCGAATGTGCTTTTCACCGGTGATCCAGGCCACTGTACGTTCCACACCAAGGCCGAAACCGCCGTGTGGGACTGTACCATATTTACGTAAATCCAGGTACCAGCTATAGTTCTCAGGTGTCAAGCCTTCCTGGTGAATGCGGTTGACCAGATAGTCGTAGTCGTCTTCTCTGACAGATCCCCCAATAATTTCGCCGAATCCGGCCGGTGCCAGGCAGTCAAAGTTCTCCACGACCTCTTCATTGTTTCGATCGGTTTTCATGTAGAAGGCCTTGGCCTTACGGGGGTAGTGGGTGACAAATATCGGTTTGTCATGCATCATGCTAATGATGGTTTCGTCGGAGCCGCCCAGGTCTTTGCCCCACTGGAAATTGGCAGCGAGTTCTGCGTGTTTGGGATTGTTTTCGATTTTGGTGTCCAGCTCGGTTAGTTCACTTTTTTGGCTGGCCAGTTCAGCTGTGAACTTGTCCTTTTTCCACTGTTTGAGAGATCCTTGCAGCTCTGTTTCCAGCTCTGTAATCCGGGATTCAATGCTCTGTTTTCGAGTTTGAAACTCAGCCATCTGCTGGGCGAGAAAGTCTTTGGCCCTGTCTGAAGTCAGGATGTCCACACACTCGGTATAGGTCAATCTGTAGAAGGGTGCCTTGATTTTTTCAAGGGCCCCGATGTCCGCTTCAATCTGCTCCAATTCAGAGCGGTTGTCTTCCAGTACACGCGACACAATGGATGACACGAAGTTTTCAGCAAGTTCCAGCAGGCCGGGTAGGTCAATGAACGCAACTTCTGGTTCCACCATCCAGAATTCGGTCAGGTGACGTCTGGTTTTGCTCTTTTCAGCCCGGAACGTGGGACCGAAGCAGTAGACCTTGCCATAGCTCATGGCCGCGGTTTCAAGGTAGAGCTGGCCGGTCTGGGTCAGGTGAATGGGTTCGCCAAAGTAGTCCACTTCAAAGAGGGAGCCGACTTCTTCGCCTGCAATGGTCGTGAAAATCGGTGTGTCGATCAGGGTGAAGCCGTTGTCATTGTAGAACCGTCGAATGGCATCCACGACTGTGTGCCGGATCTTACCAATGGCCCACTGACGCTGGGACCGCAGGTGCAGGTGACGGTGTTTCATGAGAAACTCTGTGCCGTGTGCCTTAGGGGTAATGGGGTAATCCGTGGCTGGGCCAATGATGCAAACATCTGTCACGGCAAGCTCATGGCCACCCACGCTACGCTCGTCCGTACGCACAGTGCCGGTGATGGCCATGGAGGATTCCTGACCGAGGTGCTTGACTTCAGCAAACAGGTTATCAGGGATCTGACCCTTTTCAATGACACACTGGCACAGGCCTGTGCCGTCCCTGAGAAGCAGGAATTGAACTTTACCAGAGGGCCGATTTCGAGCCATCCAGCCCTTGAGTGTGACTTCCTGGGTTACATACTTGTCCAGCGTATCAATCGTGGCAGCTTGAGCCATAGCTTTGTACCCCTTAATCATAGATAATAACGTTTTGCAACGCCATAGAATAAGGGGCACTGAACACGGCGTCAAGCAGTGGGTGTTTTATCTTTTAATACAGATGAGGCTGCCTTGATCATGCCTGCGATGTCTGCCAGGTCTGAGGGAATGATCATGGTATTGTTGGTTTTGGCGAGTTTGCCGAATTCATTGAGGTACTGTTCTGCGATTCTCAGGTTCACAGCCTTGGTGCCTCCTTCCTCATTAATAGCGATGGCGATTCTGCGGATGCCTTCGGCTGTGGCTTCAGCCACCTTTTCAATCTCAAAGGCTTTGCCTTCGGCTTCATTGACCCGTTTCTGTTTTTCACCTTCTGATCTTGCAATGGTTTCTGAACGTTCGCCCTCTGCCCGGTTGATCTTGGCTTGGCGATCACCTTCGGATTCCGCAATAAGGGATCGTTTTTCACGCTCTGCGCGCATCTGTTTTTCCATAGCATCCTTGATGCTCGGAGGCGGCACGATGTTTTTGACCTCGTAGCGTGTGACCTTGACACCCCAGGGATCAGATGCCTTGTCTACAGCAGCCACAATGACGTGATTGATGTTCTCACGTTCTTCAAAGCTCTTGTCCAGGTCCAGTTTGCCTATGACACTACGCATGGTCGTTTGGGCCAATTGCGTGGAGGCGAAACGATAGCGGTCAATACCATACGAGGCTCGTTTCGGGTCAACGACCATCATGTAGAGTATACCATCCACCTCCACGGCTATATTGTCTTTGGTAATACACTGCTGAGGCGCTACGTCTACGGCCTGTTCTTTCAGCGTGTGTTTGTAGGCCACCTTGTCAATGAATGGCCAAAGGATGTGGAATCCGGCTTCCAGTGTCTTGGAGTACTTGCCCAGGCGCTCCACAATCATGGCTTCCTTTTGCGGGACAATGCGGATCGTCTTGAAGAATATGACCAGGGCGAAGACAATGAGTCCGACGACGATGATCGTGGTTGTGGTCTCGGCATCAGCCAGTATAGGTAAAGTCATGGTTTTTCTCCTTTTCCTTGTGATTAGGTTGGTTTGACTGTGAAGGTTAGATTGTCCTTGGCAATGATCGTCACAGTGGCGTTCGCTTCAATCGTATGTTCTGACACGGCTTTCCACAGTGTGCCGTTGATCTCGATCTTTCCGGGTGTGTGTGGGGCGATGCGCGTTTCTACCACTGCTTCCTTGCCCACATTTTCATCTGCATATTCTGAGGCCTTGGGATCATTGACGACTCGTCCGAAGAAGATCTTTTTGAGAGTTCTTCGAAGGATTAACAGACACAAAACAGAGGTCACCAGAAAGATCAGTAACTGCCATTCCACGGTCATCGGCAAGAAGAAGCACAGACCGGCCACCACCCATGCCCCCACGCCAAAAAAGAAAATGATCAGGCCAGGCAGGGCAAATTCAAACAGAAACATGGCCAAACCAAACAGAAACCAGATCAGTTCGGGTTCAAGATACTCTTTGATCCATTCCATTGTCTGTCCCTTTCAGAAACGGTCTATTTGGGAGGGTCCTCGACAACCACGGCAGTGCCGTAGGCGAGAATCTCTGAGGCACTGCCCATGATGGATGATGTTGAGAAATCAATGTGAATCACGGCATTGGCACCCTGGCTTCTAGCGCTCTCAACCATACGGTCAAGCGCCTGTTCTCTGGATTCGGCCATCATCTTGGTGTAGTCAGAAATCTCGCCTCCGACAATATTTCTGAGGATCGCCAGGACGTCATGCCCCAGGTGCCTGGCTCGAATGGTGTTACCCTTGACCAGGCCAATGTGTTTTATGGTTTTCTTGCCTACAATTTCATTGTTCGTGGATAGATACATAGTCTATCTCCTGATATGACGATAACGGTCATTCTTCCAAAAGTACAGCCTCTCTCGCATGATCGAAATCAGCAAGATACTGAGCCCCAAAATCAAAACCAGTAGGGCGACCTTCAAGAACAGGCACACCGAGGGGTCCACAATTATAGACTCAATGACTTTGAATCCTCCAAAGATTCCCAGGCATATACCGGCTGCAGACATGAGCATCCATCCCATGCCACGTTCCAGTCGGTTGTAGACATTGTCCCAATATCGTTGCCAAATCTGATCTTCGGGTTCTGTCAAAGTTATATTATCGGTCATTAACTTGAGAGACTTGAATTCTTCCAATTCTTTAAGGCACTGGGGGCATTCGGCCAGATGTTCCTGTAACATCTTGTTTTCGGTGTCATCCAGCTCGCCATCGAGGTAGGCCATCATCAGATCTTTGTTGTCCCGGCAGGTCATACAGGCTGACCTCCTTTCTCTTGTTCGAGAACTTCTTTTAATCGTTTGCGAGCATAATATAAACGGCTGGTTACGGTCCCTTTATTGCAGAAAAGCAATTGGGCCATTTCTTCGTAAGATAAGTTTTGAAAGTGTCTTAGGATAATGACCTCTCTGTGCTTGGGCTCCAATGAGCCGATGGCTTTCCAGACCAGATCCTTGGTTTCATTGCGTTCTGCAATGGAATCCGGTTCAAAACCCGGTGCCGTAGGTAATTCAAGGGTTTGACCGTCTGGCATATCTATGGGCAGTGTGCGCCGGTGCTTACGTTTACGCAGGTGGCTAATGCACAGATTCCGAAGGATCTGATAAAACCACGGGTAAAACTTGCCCTTGGCATTGAGTGTCCCCCTGTGTTGATAGGCCTTGGAAAAGGCCTCTTGCGACAGCTCCAGGGCATCTTCATGGTTTCCTACCATGCCCAGGGCCACAAAATAGGCCTTTTTCATATGCGCCTTTACAAAGGTTTCAAAGGCCTCCTTGGTATCGTTCGCCAAAGACCACTCAACCGGTATTGAATTGTCACATATACTGTCCAACGATGTCAGGCTCCATGCCCCCCTTAATAATTTAGCCCTACTCTTTTGGGGCTGATCCTATAGACGCATTACTGACATATAGTTTCACAGAATAAGGGAAAAGAATATCTTTTGACCGTTTATACACCGAAAAAGGGCAATTCACAACATTATTTGAAGCCAAAGCTTTTGGGTTCAAAAGTTCAAAAAGATGGCCATTTCCTCTTTGAGTGGTTATCGCCCAGGGCCAAGAAGCGAGCAGGTCGTCACATTATGAAGATGAGATTGTGAGTTGCGGCCTGGCCTGTTATCTGTTGGAAACCGCCAGAACTGCGAAGAAAAACGGGTTTATCCACGATAATCTTGGCTTACGCCCTCAAAAACCGAACTCCGTTGAATTTCACTGCGTACTCTGGGTAATTATTGTAATAACCAAATTGGTTCGATAGAATGCACCGATATCAGATTGCGTGTGAGTAGGATTTCTTATATCCGCTTAATCTTTCGGTGAGTTGTGGAGATCGCAGAGTATGAAAGATTATGATGTGTCCGATGTCAATGAGCATGCAATTGAAACCCTGGAGTGGCTCGATTCCATGGATGAAGTTCTGAAGCGAGATGGGCCTGAGCGTGTTCAAGAATTGTTGGGAGAGCTCTCTTTACATGCCTATCACAAAGGGTTGCGATTACCTTTTACCGCACACACGCCCTACGTCAACAGCATTCCGACCCAAGAGCAGCCTGCCTATCCAGGCAACCGAAAACTGGAAGAGCGCATTGAGAGTTTTATTCGCTGGAATGCCATGGCCATGGTGGTGCGTGCCAATCGTGAGGAAAATGGCATTGGCGGGCACATTGCGACATATGCCTCAGCTGCCACGTTGTATGAAGTGGGTTTTAATCACTTCTTTCGGGGCCGCACTGACGATCATCCTGGAGATCTTATCTATATGCAGGGCCATGCTTCGCCCGGTATTTATGCGCGGGCCTTTTTGGAAGGCCGGCTTTCCATGGGTCGAATTGACAACTTTCGGCACGAACTCCACGAGAACCCGGGCCTGTCTTCTTATCCCCACCCTTGGTTAATGCCTGACTTTTGGAAATTCCCCACGGTCTCAATGGGCCTGGCTCCAATCACGGCCATTTACCATGCTCGTTTTATAAAGTACCTCGAAGATCGTGGACTTAAAGAGCAGACCGATCAAAAGATCTGGGCCTTTTTGGGAGATGGTGAAACGGATGAGCCGGAAACACTTGGTGCTTTAACGCTGGCTTCGCGTGAAAATCTGGATAACCTTATCTTCGTGATCAACTGCAACCTTCAACGTTTGGATGGCCCTGTGCGTGGCAATGGTAAGATCATTCAAGAATTGGAAGCGGCTTTTCGCGGGGCAGGCTGGAATGTGATCAAGGTGATTTGGGGCAGTGACTGGGATGCCCTGTTGGAAAAAGATCACGAGGGACTCCTGGTCAAACGCATGAATGAAGTGGTCGACGGCCAGTATCAAAAATATAGTGTTGAGACCGGCGGTTATATTCGTGAGGACTTTTTTGGAAAGGACCCCCAATTATTGGAGATGGTCAAGCATCTGTCTGACGAACAGCTTGAGAAGTTGGGCCGTGGTGGTCACGATACGGCAAAGGTGTATGCTGCCTATAAGGTGGCAGTGGAGCATACAGGCATGCCCACGGTTATTCTGGCCAAGACAATCAAGGGCTTTGGCATGGGAGATAGCGGTGAAGGCCAGAATATCACCCATTCCCAGAAGAAGCTTAATGAGGAGGCGCTGAAGGCCTTTCGAACTCGCTTTAACATACCCCTCTCGGATGAGGACGTTGCGAGCCTACCGTTCTACAAACCTCAAGACGATAGCGCAGAGATTAAGTATCTTCATGCACGTCGCAATGACGTGGGTGGGTATCAACCTGAACGGTTAGGTTTTCGAAATCCCTCAAAGGCGCCGGATGCTTCGTTATATCAGGAGTTTTTTGACGGAACCAAGGGCCGCGAGATTTCGACGACCATGGCATTTGTTCGTATCTTGAGCAAATTACTCAAGGACCCCGAGATCGGCAAATTGATCGTGCCGATTGTACCAGACGAGGCCAGGACCTTTGGCATGGAGGCCCTGTTCAGGCAGTGTGGTATCTATTCCCATTGTGGTCAACTTTACGATCCGGTAGATAAGGATAATTTTCTCTATTATAAAGAGGCCCAGGATGGGCAGATTCTGGAAGAAGGTATTACAGAGGCGGGCTCCATGTCGTCCTTTATTGCGGCAGGCACAGCCTATTCAAATCATGGGATCAATATGATTCCCTTCTTTACGTTCTATTCCATGTTTGGGATGCAACGGGTTGGAGACCTGGTCTGGGCTGCTGCTGATAGTCGATGCAAGGGCTTTCTGTTGGGTGCCACGTCTGGTCGAACCACGCTGGCCGGAGAAGGCCTGCAACATCAGGACGGCCATAGTCATCTGTTAGCTCTGCCTGTGCCCAACTTGATGTGCTATGATATTACCTTCGCCTATGAGCTGGCTGTTGTTATTCAGGACGGCATCAAACGGATGTACATCGATGGTGAAGACCTCTTCTATTATATCACCATTGCCAATGAAAACTATGCGCATGGTCCCATGCCTGAAGGTGTGACAGAGGGGATTCTCCAGGGGATGTATAAATTTCAGTCCGCTTCAGATCCTGACGCCGCCTTGCGAGTGCAATTGTTGGGCAGCGGTATGATCCTTAACGAAGTGATCAAAGCGGCTGAAGTACTCAAAGCTGAATATCAGGTCCATGCCGACATCTGGGCCGTGACCAGTCACAAGTCACTCCATCGTGACGCACAGGAAACTGATCGCTGGAACCTGCGTCACCCGGACCAAGAGGCAAAGCAGGCGCACGTGACACGCTGCTTGGATGGAGCCCCTGGGCCAGTCATTGCTGCGTCAGATTATGTAAAAACCTTATCCGATATGATCAGTCGTTGGATTCCCCAACCCTTGATCAGTCTCGGCACTGATGGCTTTGGCCGAAGCGATGGTCGAGAGGCATTGCGTGATTTCTTTGAGGTGGATGCCAATCATATTGTGTACACTGTCCTGGCAGCCCTGTCTCGTGAAGGAAAAATGGATGTCGACACCGTGATGACTGCGCGACTTGAGCTCGGCATCAATGCTGAAAAGCCCAATCCCCTTGATGTCTGAAAGGAACAAATCTGATGTCCACAGAATTTAAACTGCCGAGCCTTGGTGAAAACATTGAATCCGTCCGCGTGGTGGCGGTCTCGGTCAAGGCAGGTGACACTGTCCAGCCTGAGCAAACAGTTATTGAGCTGGAGACGGACAAGGCCATGATGGAATTGCCCGTGCCGATCGGCGGGGTGGTTCAGGCAGTGTATGTCAAAGAAGAGCAGGATGTTGTTATTGGTCAATTGATATTAACCTTGGATGAGGCGCGTGTTGCCCCTGCAGAAAAGCCGGTTTCTCCAGATACTGTCCCGTCGCAAGACCCTGGCCCTGAACCCGAGCCTGCTCAGCCTGTATCCACGTCGGCGTCGAAGGTTTCAATTCCGACCGCTGTGCCGGTCGCACCGCCAACGTCTGACTCCAATGGTGAGTTGGCTCCAGCAGCGCCGTCAATACGACGCTTTGCCCGTGAGATTGGTATTGATATTAATACGGTCAAGGGCAGCGGTTCTCATGGGCGCATTTCAGCGGATGATGTAAAAGCGTGTGCTAAAAAGTTAAATACTGGGCGTGCCGTTCCACTTTCAGGTGGTGTTCAGGCAGTCTCCCTACCCCCCTTGCCAGATTTTGGCAAGTGGGGCGATATACAGCGTGAGAGCATGAGTCCGGTACGTTTGAAGACCGCACGACAGATGCAATTGTGTTGGTCTCAGATTCCTCACGTCACGCAGTTCAATAATGCCGATATCACGGAGCTTGAGGCGCTCCGGAAAACGTATGCCAAACGGGCTGAAGCCATTGGTGGGAAGCTTACCATGGCTGTGATGGTGGTCAAGGTAGTGGCCCAGGCCCTGAAGAAGTTCCCCAAGTTTAATGCCTCCATCGATATGGAGAAGAAGGAGACGATCCTCAAGGAGTACATCAATATTGGTATTGCTGTGAAGACCGAGCGCGGTCTGCTTGTGCCAGTGATGCGGAATGTGGATAAAAAGAATATGATCGATATTTCCAAAGAGGTTATTGATATTGCGGGTAAGGCTCGCACAGGCAAAGTATCCATGGATGACTTGACGGGTGGCACCTTTACCATTACCAACTTGGGAAGTATTGGCGGCACACACTTCACACCCATTGTAAATTATCCGGAGGTTGCTATTTTGGGCATGGGCCGTTCGTTTGTGGAAGCCGGTTTTGATGCCCAAGGAAACTGTATACCTAGAACAGTCTTGCCGTTGAGCCTGTCTTATGATCATCGACTTATTGACGGGGCAGAGGGGGCGGCATTTCTTAAATGGATTGTCGACGCAGTTCAGGAACCTCTTATTTTGTCTTTGGAAGGATAAAACATGCCAAGTGCAGAAAAGAATACCCATGTTGTCATCATTGGTGCAGGTCCGGCTGGATACCCCGCTGCCTTTCATGCGGCTGACCTGGGACTCAATGTCACCCTGATTGATCCGGAAGCCGCCCCTGGTGGCGTGTGCCTGTATCGTGGGTGCATTCCCTCCAAGGCGCTTTTGCATATTGCGGCTTTTCTGAATGAAGCGAAGACTCTGGCGGATCATGGAATAACTGTTGAGGGGATCAAGATCGACCTCGACAAGTTGCGAAATTTCAAGGACTCTGTCATCACCAAGCTAACTGGCGGCCTGGGACAGCTCACCAAGCAACGCAAAATAAAACTTGTTCAAGGCACAGCCCAATTTGTCGATGCTCACAATGTGACGGTGACTGGACCGGATGGAAATACAGAGAATGTGACGTTTGATTATGCGGTGATTGCGACTGGTTCAGTGCCCACCAAGATTTCGGCTTGGCCGGAATCTTCTTGCATCATGGATTCCACAGGGGCCCTGGCCCTGGAGGATATTCCAGAGTCTATGCTGGTTGTTGGCGGTGGTTATATTGGCCTGGAACTGGGCCAGGTTTATGCTGCCCTCGGCTCAGAGGTGTCCGTGGTAGAGATGATGCCACAGCTTGTGCCGGGTGCAGATAAAGACCTCCTCAAAGTCTTGGCCCAGCGACTCAAGACGCAGTTTAGCAAGATCATGCTAGAAACCCGCGTGGCTCAGATGGAAGATACGGGCAGTGGCGTCAAAGTCTCTTTCGAGGCCAAGGACGGTAGCGTTGCGGAGCAGACGTACAGTAAGGTGCTGGTAGCGATTGGACGCAGGCCCACCACGGCCGGCTTGGGACTGGAAAATACGCAGGTCAAGGTGAATGATCAGGGCTTTATCAAAATAGATACACAAGCTCGTACCTCTGAATCCAATATCTTTGCCATTGGTGATGTGGCGGGTCAACCGATGCTGGCCCATAAGGCCACGGCCGAGGCCAAGGTGGCAGTTGAAGTTATTGCCGGGCACAAGTCTGTATTCGAACCCAAGGCCATCCCGGCTGTCATGTTTACCGACCCTGAAATCGCTTGGTGCGGACTCACTGAGGGTGAGGCCAAGGCTCAGAGTCGCGACATCGTTGTCACAACCTTCCCCTGGGCTGCCAGTGGTCGTGCCACAAGCCTGGGGCGCAGCGATGGCGTCACAAAACTTATCATGGAACCTGACACCCACCGTATTTTGGGTATGGGGATTGCCGGTTCTGGTGCGGGTGAGCTCATTGCAGAAGGTATCCTGGCAGTTGAAATGGCCGCTGTGGCTGAGGATCTGGCCTTGACCATTCATCCACATCCGACCCTGTCGGAAACCATTATGGAAGCAGCCGAGGCCGCAGATGGCCAAAGCATCCACGCCTATCGACCCAAGAGGAAGTAAAGGGACAAAAAAATCCGGACGCATCGTTTGAAGATACGTCCGGATTAGAAATACGAGTTTTAACCGTTGGCTGCGCGGTCTGCGACGAGGTCACCCACCTGACTGGTAGTATAGCCCATCTGCCCGGCTGCCAGAGATTTCAGTTTGGTGCCTGTGACATGCATCACAGCCTGCTCAATCGTATCGGCTGCGGTGTCTTCTCCCAGGGTTTGAAGCATCATGCCTGCCGCGCAAATGGCAGCCAGTGGATTAATGACGCCTTGGCCTGTGTACTTGGGTGCACTGCCGCCAATGGGTTCAAACATGCTGACACCTTCAGGATTGATGTTGCCGCCAGCCGCAATGCCCATGCCGCCCTGAGTGATCGCACCAAGATCCGTAATGATGTCGCCGAACATGTTGCCAGTGACCAACACGTCGAACCATTCCGGGCTCTTGACCATCCACATGCAGGTGGCATCCACGTGATAGTAGTCTCTTCGTACATCGGCATAATCAGCGCCACCAATGTCATGGAAGGCCCGTTCCCACAGGTCAAACACGTAGGTCAGCACATTGGTTTTACCGACGAGGCCGAGTGTGTTTTCAGTCCCTTTACCTTGAGCCTTCTTGCCATACTTCTGGGCATAATCAAAGGCATATCGCAGACAACGTTCTACCTGAAAACGGTTATAGACCATGCTTTGAACGGCCACTTCGTTCGGGGTATCCTTCATCGAAATACCGCCCGCACCCGTGTAAATGCCGCCTGTGTTTTCGCGAACCACCACGTAGTCGACGTGTTCAGGACCTTTGTCCTTGAGGGGCGTTTCTACACCGGGAAAAAGTTTGACAGGACGCAGGTTGATGTATTGATCCAGGGCAAAGCGAGCCTTAAGCAGAATACCCTTTTCCAAGATACCCGGCTTCACATCAGGATGGCCAATCGCACCAAGCAAAATGGCATCATGTTGACGAAATGCTTCCACGCCACTGTCAGGCAGGGTTTCGCCTGTACGTTTATAGCGTTCGCCTCCAAAATCATAGTCTGTCAGGTTAACTGTAAAGCCAAACTTATCAGCTACGGCTTTAAGGACTTTGACGGCTTCTACTGTGACTTCCGGGCCGGTGCCATCACCGGGCATAATTGCAATGTTGTAAGTTTTTCCCATGTTGATCCCTTCTGTAAGATCCAATTACTAAATCTATTCATTCTCTTGTTAATTTGCCTTCTTGATATACGGCAATAGGCCCCCGTCCTCACGGCTGGAGCCACAGCCAAAATCATCACCAGCCACAATGACATCACCCGGTTGACACTTGTCCACAAAATTCGTGTCCAGATCTTCCATGCAATGTGTCGCTGGTTCAGCTGCGTCATCCGTATTCAAGTAACGAGCCGGAATAATTTTTTCTGTCATGGTTTTTCCCATGATTCTATCTGGCTCCAAAGCCATGAGTTGGCTATTGGTGTTGTACTGTGACCATACGATTAATGGCGTTGATATAGGCCTTGGCGCTGGCTTCAATAATATCTGTGGATACACCTCTGCCCATAAAGGTCTTCTTGTTATTCACGATTTTTACCACAGCTTCGCCCAGCGCTTCTTTGCCTCCAGTCACAGCACGAATAGCATAGCTATCTACTGTCGGTGACAGACTGATGGCATTGCGTATAGCCTCGTAGGCTGCATCCACTGGACCATCACCACAGGCTGCGGCCTGTGTTACGCCCGAAGGTGTTTTTATGCGAACGCTTGCAGTGGGCAAAGCCACGCTGCCACTGACCACATGCAACTCTTCCAGTTCGTAAGTGTGTTCGATGACGCGAATTTCATCATTGATCAAGGCTGTAATATCTTCGTCAAAGATTTCCTTTTTTTTGTCTGCGATTTCGAGAAAACAGTTATAAGCATTTTCCAATTCATCTTGAGTCAAGTTAAAGCCGAGTTGAGTGCATCGATCCACAAATCCATGTCGACCTGTGTGACGTCCCAACACGACGCGAGATCCTGTCAGACCAATTGTTTCAGGTGTCATAATCTCGTATGTTGATTTGTCCTTGAGCATGCCGTCAACATGGACGCCCGATTCGTGGGCAAAAGCATTGGCTCCGACAATGGCCTTATTGGGTTGAATCACAAAACCAGTCAAGCGAGAGACCAATTGACTGGTTTTGAAGATTTCCTCGGTGTTGATGCTGAGCAAGTTTGAGATCTCAGAGTTGTTTGAGAAGAAGTTAGCCCGTGTATGAATGGCCATCACAATTTCCTCCAACGCAGCGTTACCGGCTCGTTCTCCGAGGCCATTAATGGCACATTCTATCTGACGAGCGCCGTTGCGCACGCCAGCCAATGAATTGGCCACGGCGACCCCCAAGTCATTGTGGCAGTGTGTACTGACCACACAGTTTTTGATGCCAGCCACCTTGACGTTGAGTTCACCGATGATTTGGCCATATTCATAGGGCAACACATAGCCCACGGTATCTGGAATATTGAGTGTTGTGGCGCCCGCTTCAATCACCGCAGACAAAATATCGATCAAGAAAGACATTTCGCTACGACAGGCATCTTCAGGTGAGAACTCCACATCCTCAGTAAATGTCTTGGCGTATTTGACTGCTTTGACTGCCATATCTAATACTTCGCTGGGCTTTTTATTGAGCTTGTGCGTCATATGGATGGGAGACGTTGCAATAAATGTGTGAATTCGCTTGTTTTGGGCAGGCTCCAGAGCCTTGGCTGCAGCTTCGATGTCTTTTTCAACCGCTCTTGCCAAACCGGCAATGATCGGTCCTTGGACTTGCTCGGCCACCAAACGCGTGGCTTCGAACTGGGCAGGGGAAGACACTGGGAAACCAGCTTCAATGATGTCTACGCCCAAAGCTTTAAGTTGATGGGCGATTTCAATCTTTTCGTCGATTGACAAGGAAGCCCCTGGAGATTGTTCTCCGTCTCTCAATGTTGTGTCAAAAATGTAAATTTTATCGTCAGACATGGTATTGTCTCCGAGATTCTGAAGTATTTAGTGGCTAATTCACGTTTAAAGGATACAGATTCTGCCACGATTCTGTAAAAAAAACAAGTCTATTTGGGATGGGGGGGGGGTTATAGCGCCAGACGGCGCAGGAGAAGCCCTAGGCAAATTGTTGCCTGAAGTGAAGAGCTAATTGTAATGTTGATTGCCATATGACACATTATCTTACAGTTAGATAGGGGAAATGCAAGTTATTTTAGAGAATTACAGAATTGACGATCAACTTTGGAATCGCGAAACGCGCCCAAGAGGGCGGAGGGATTAATCTATCACTAACAGGCAGTTTGGTTTGCTTGTTGATATTCAAGGTTGAAAAGCGACCTGGGCAATTTTGTGTCTGGCAAGAGGCGCTAGGTTGAAAGTCTGCTCAATCGCCAGTAGGCTTCGACGGTTTGTACCGTATCAACGAACTTTCGATAATCAATGGGTTTGACAATATAGTCGGCCACATTGAGGTTGAAGCTCTCAACCATATCGTTGTCATTGGTTGAAGTTGTCAGCATAATCACTGGGATTTGGCTGCAGTCTTCTCTGGATTTGGCTTCCTTGAGAAACTCAATGCCATTCATTTTGGGCATGTTCATGTCCAGCAGAATAATGCAAGGTCTCTGATTCTCCGGATTTGACAAATAGTCAATGGCTTCTTCACCGTTATTTGCATGCACAATTTCATTTGCGACATGAAGGTCTTTAAGCGCCCTTCTCACGGTCATGGCGTCAACTGTATCGTCTTCTACCAGCAAGATTGGATCATTGCTTTGCATAGCTTAGCTCCTATATTATTGTTCTGTGTTTCGATCAGAATTACGGTTCCGCCCAAGCTTAACCTCTAGTTTATCAGAGTGGGATAAACGACATGCCGATCTGGGCCCTCGTGATGCATTTCTTGTATTGCTGTCGCTTGATCCACAACCACTTTTATGGGATTGTACCTTCATTCTTTGGCAGTGTAAAAAAGAATGTGCTGCCCTGACCTACCTCAGATTCCACCCAAACCCGTCCCCCATGCATAGTGACGCTTTTTTTTACAACACTCAGGCCAATGCCTGTGCTATCTGATTCATCTTTGGGTTGTAGTGTTTGAAATAGCTGGAAGATTTTATCTTGATATTGTTTTTTTATGCCTGGACCATTGTCTGTGATGCTAAATCGCCAATAGGCTTGATCATCAGAACAGGCGACCTTAATACTGGCTTTGGATTTGTCCCTATATTTAACAGCATTGCTAAGCAGATTTTGAAATATTTGTGAAACACGCGTTTTTTCACATTGTAGAGTTGGTAGTTCTTTTTGGATATCAATCGAAATATCCTCTGAAATGGCAAGCATATCAATAATGTCAGGTAAGAGGGTGTTCAGGTCAATTTCAGTAGGGCGTTCTGAAACCTGGCCCAGACGAGAGTATTCCAGAATACCGTTAATCAATTCTTGCATTCTGTCAACCCGATTCTGTAGCAATGTAAGTTGTTCTTGCCCCTCTTTATTGAGTGAGGTTGAATGATCGCAGATAATCCAATCGGCCAGTGATTTTATTCCTCTTAACGGGGCCTTCAGGTCATGGGATACAACATAGGCAAAATCGGTAAGCTCCTTATTCATATCCTCAAGCTTTTGTCTCAATTTGTCTTGCTCCCTGTAGGTTTTTGCAAAATGCGTAATATCTGTGAAACTCTCAACCAGATACATCTTGTCTTGCCATTGAACTGATACCACGGTTTTAATGATGGGGGTCTCTGCACCATCGGCGGTTAAAAGCACTTCTTCTGATTCATTGATTCGTTTGCCCAAGTCCAATATAGGGCAGGTCCCTTCTTTGGTTGGACAGGTATATTCATGGCAGATTCGCCCCAGCATTTGCTCTTTTGTGGTGCCAATGGCCTTGGCGGCTGCATCATTGGCATAGACGATGGTCCTTGATTCAGCCTCAATCAGCAGGACACCATTGCAGATTGACTCCAACATCATTTCCAGGATACTTGCTTTGCTTGCGGTATCCTTTTGACAGCTTTCTCCATGCTGACGAATGAGCTCGCTGATAGAAGAAGGCGGTTGTTGGTCGTTTTCACGACTCATGCTTGTATATGATACTGATACTGGAAATGCTTTATTTAGTTGTTCTTGATTATTTGGCATAAGATATCTCTAGTGACTTAATGCAGCTTCTATGGTTTTTTGCGAGCAACTTGTTAGTTCTTTGGACAGAGTGAAGCGGAAGGTTGATCCTTGACCAAGTTTTGAATCAACCCAGATTTGTCCCCCATAGAGTTCAACGATCTTTTTTACGAACGCTAGGCCGATTCCAGTGCTTTCCAATTCATCTCGGGGAACCAGAGTTTGGAACATTTTGAAGATCTTTTCGTGATACTTAGCGTCAATACCCGGTCCATTGTCAGCGATAGAAAACTTCCAGATGTTCCCCTCTTCCTCACACCTAATTTGAACAAAGGCTTTATCCTTGTCCATAAACTTAATGGCATTGTCGATTAAGTTTTGGAAGATATGTAGAACGTACAGACGTTCCATTGCAATGGTGGGCAGGCTGGTGATAATTTCGACTTTGATATGTTCTGGAGGATCCATGAATGCGATTGCTTCTGGCAATAGATCATTTAGGTCAATCGTTTTTATTTCATGTTTTATTCGCCCAATTTCGCCGTACCTAAGGATACTATCAATTAATCCATCCATTCGAGAGACGCGACCCTTGACAAGTTCCATGTGTTCACGTCCTTGGTCATCAAACACGTCTTGGTAGTCTCCTGAAATCCAGTCAGTCAGT
Organism: uncultured Pirellulales bacterium; assembly: GCA_964494325.1. Classification (GTDB taxonomy): domain Bacteria; phylum Planctomycetota; class Phycisphaerae; order Sedimentisphaerales; family Anaerobacaceae; genus JAIPFM01. The sequence continues at coordinate 31,224 of CAZBTJ010000002.1, read as the reverse complement.
GTACCGATGGCTCGAAGAGGTGCTTTCAGGTCATGTGCCGTAACATAGGCAAAATCCTGCAATTCACTGTTGGACCGCTGGAGTTCGGTGACTGTCGCCTTAAGGTCCTTATTCAGTTTAATTTGGTTCTTCTCGGCTTCTTTATGCGCTGTGATGTCCCAGAAAATGCAGAATATACCAATGATGTTTCCGTCCCCATCTCTTACGGGTGATTTTTGGACTTGAACGGTCAACTCTTTACCGTTTTGTATGTGTAATTCTTCAATTTCCTCGGACACGCCTGCCTTCATTATGCGTTTGTCATCCGCCACATATTTTTCGGCCACGCTTTCGTCAAAGAAATCAAAGTCTGTTTTGCCATAAATATCGTCTGAGTTGATGTTAAGATCGTTGGCAAAATTATCATTACAGAGCATGAAACGGCAATTCAGATCTTTGTAGAGGACTTTCTGAGGTATATTCTGAAGCAGAGTTTTGTAGCGAAGTTCACTTTCTCTTAGAGCCAGTTGAGCTTTGCGTTTCTCTGTTCTTTTTTCAACGCGTGTTTCCAGTTCTTCGTTGGCACTGACCAATGCTACGTCTCGTTCTTGGATCTGCGTGAGCATGCCATTGAATGAGTCGATCAGTACACCAAATTCGTCATTGCCCAGTTTCTGGACGCGAATGGAGTATTCTTTTTGATCTGAAACGGTTTTTGCTATGTCCGTCAACTGTAAAATAGGGCCAGAAATAATGCCTTGGATTCTGGATGAAATTAGATAAGCGACCCATGAAGCGAATATGATGATCGTACATATCGTGATCAGGTAACGGCGAAACATAGCTTTGATGGGTGTCAGATCTGACCAAACAGAGAAACGGCCAATCGTTTTGTTGTCTGAAGAGCCGATAACAGGTTTGGATACTATTAGAAAATCGGGTGTAAAGAGGTAATCTTCTGGGCTAAGGACCTGAGTTACATTTGGAGAAATGGTGTGACTATCACGCTGATATTTGGCGAAAATGTTTCCATTGTTATCAAATATACAGGCAAATAAGACAGAGGACTGGGCTTGAAATGCGCTCAAAATTTCTTCAGCATCTGCCGCATCTTCAAATGTGACTGCGGCTTCGCAATTATTGGCAATCATGGTTGCTTGAGTCTGAAGTGTTTTTACCATGGCCTGACGGGTGCTGAAATATTGACAGGTCATGAATGTGAGACCCGCAATGACCAATGCCAGTACGCATGTAAACATGATAATGGCCACGAGCTTATGGCGAATGGCCATATTCTGCACGAGCGCCTTAGTGACGCCTTTGTTTGCAGTGTCGTTATGACTCGTTCTTTGGTTAACCATCCCCGTTGTTTCCTAGTGATAGTGTTCCTACGCATTGTCTCCTGCCATATGAGCCCAGGAGATCACATCTTCAGGTATGTATCGGGGATAAATTGGTGCGGCATTAGAAGGGAGTTTGAGGTACAGTTCCCAATATGGCAATTACAAGCAGGCTATCGTCTGCCATAGGGGACTCTGGCCATTGGCGGGGTGCTTAGGGGTGGTTTTTGCGGTTTAGCACTGAAAAGTGGTTCTATTTATTCAAAAGATGTTCAAGAAGACACAATTCAACCTGTATTTTTTGTCATGTAACTGAAGGAGAAAGTTCGGACAATGAAGGGTGTGCGTATGGTTTCGTCACCCTTTCTTACCACTTGACAGTCCCTCTATCCTTGGCATACTATCAATACTTTATCGCTCATTCTAGATAATTGTGCGGTGACGTGGAAATGAGTCAGAAGGCAGGGAGTCTTCACACATTCGCCATGTTAGCATTGTGAGAAATGGTAGTTTTGAAGGCCAGATGCCAGACAATATGACCAGACAGATAGCTATTTTAGGTTCAACCGGCTCAATCGGAAAAAATGCGCTGAGAGTTATTTCATCTCTCGGATCGGAGTTTCAGGTTGTAGCGCTGTCCGCTCACAGTAATGTGGCATTGCTGGCAGAGCAGACGCGGCATTACCATCCCAAGGTGATTTGTATGACAGATACGTCTTACGTGGACCAGCTTGCCGCCTGTATTCAGGATTTGGATGTGACGATTCTTTCGGGGGCACAGGGATTGACACAGATTGCAGAAATGCCAGAGGTCAACACGATTTTGAGTGCTGTGGTGGGAGCTGCGGGCCTGTCTTCTGCGTTGGCGGGCGCAAATCTTGGCAAACACCTGGCGATTGCCAATAAAGAACCTCTGGTCATGGCAGGTGAGTTATTGACATCAGCTGCCATTGCCAACAATGCCACACTGATGCCGGTTGACAGTGAACATTCCGCAGTCTTTCAGGCTATGCATGCCGGTGATCTTCAGGAAGTTCAACGCGTTATCCTGACGGCTTCCGGTGGGCCGTTTCGCAAGGCAACACAAGCCCAATTGCAGACTGTCACGCGGGAACAGGCTTTGGCTCATCCGACGTGGAATATGGGACCTAAAATCACAATTGATTCGGCCACCATGATGAATAAATCGCTTGAGATCATTGAAGCGCACTGGCTTTTTGACTTGCCTGTTTCGAAAATCGATGTCCTGATTCATCCTGAATCGATAGTTCATTCCCTAGTGGAGTTTGTTGATGGGGCTATGATTGCGCAAATGGGAACGCCAGACATGTGTTTACCCATCCAGTATGCCCTAACTTATCCGAAGCGTCTCAAAGGTGTGGCCGACCATCTTCGCCTGGAAGATTTGGGCCGATTGACGTTTGAACTGCCTAATCAGACCATTTTCCGAGCGTTGTCATTGGCATATCAAGTTGCCGAAACAGGAGGCACTGCACCCGCCGTATTCAATGCAGCCAATGAAACTGCTGTTCAAGCGTTTCTGAATGGGGCTATTGAATTTGTCCAAATCATGGATTGCGTTGAGGAGTGCTTGAATCGTCATGATGTGACGATTCAAGTGGGACTTGATGAGTTGGTGGCTGCAGATCTTTGGGCCAGAGATGAGGTTGAAGGTTTGTTTAAATAACCTTGTTTTCAGTAAATGTACAGAGGACCCGGGGAAATGGGCGACATGACTATTTTCAGGGTACTTTATTTCGAAGGGAATATTGGATGTCCAAATATAAGACGCTGATATATTCGCGTATAGCGTTACTTGTTGTTATTGTGGTGTCCTTGGTGGCATTAATTGCCCAACATGCTCAAACATCATGGAATATTTTTTTGGCTGTTCTTGGCTTTAGCGCGGTGGTCTTTATTCATGAATGCGGGCATTTCTTTGTGGCAAAGGCTGGGGGTATTAAGGTGGAAGCATTTTCTGTGTTTATCCCGCCGCTGTTATTGGGCATACGCCGTACAGAAGAGGGATTTCGGCTACGCATTTTGCCAGGCTTGTTTCCCAAGCCCGATGATCCAGAGGGTAATGGCTTGCTTTCATTTACCTTTGGTCCCAAAGGTAAAGAGGGCGATACCGAATATCGCATTGGTCTGATTCCCGTGGCTGGGTACGTGAAAATGCTGGGGCAGGAAGATACCGGTGCAGACAGACAATCGGCCGACCCCAGATCCTTCGGCAATCAGCCTATTAGTGTACGCATGGCAGTTATTGTTGCCGGTGTGACTTTTAACATGATTACCGCAGTTATTCTGATGGTGATCTTGTATATGGGTGGGCTACCCATGAAAGCGCCAGTCGTGGGTGGCGTTATGGCAAATTCTGCCGCGTATGAGGCTGGACTTGAGGCAGGGGATAGAATTGTCAAGATTGATGGGAAATCAGGTCACCTTGAATATGGCGATATTTTGATTGCGGCTGCTTTGTCTGACAAGGGAAAGGCTATTGATATGACTGTTTTGGGTCGAGACAACACAGAGCGCCAGTTGAGTATTGTGGCCGGGCCTGTGGCCGGTTTGCCTGTTCGTTTGTTTGGAATTCTGCCTTCCTCCAGCCTGACAGTGGCGACTATTAAGAATGCTGATTTTCTCTATGAGAAAACAGGACTTCGCCCTGGTGATCGTATTGTGGCGGTAGAAGGTCAGCCCGTTGAACATTATTGGCAACTTGAAGAGATCATTTCAAGGACATATCAGCCCAATATTGCCGTGAAGGTAGAACGCCTTAACCATGGTGGTGAAGCCCAGATATTAGATATTTTCTTACCACTGGCTTTGAACAACAGCAGCGCAGAGATCGAAACTGAGTCGCAACTCAATCACGTCTGCTCCCTTGTGCCCAGATTACGGATTACCCAAGTGGCTTCCGGGCCGAAATCACTCATGCCAGGGGATGTGGTTTTACGTATAGGCGATGTTAACTCGCCAACTTATAAGGAGATGCGTGACCTAACGACCGCTTTTCACGGAAAAGATTTGGCTATTGAGGTGCTGCGGGAAGATCCCAATGGCGTGGCCCAAATAGAGGCGCTGGTCGTGACGCCAAAACGCCAAACAGACAGCGATCGAGTTGTTATTGGTGTGGCTGTCGAGTTGGATTCCAAACGTCCGGTGATCGCTAAATCGATGGCAACGGAGTATCGACCTGTGCCCTTGGCGATTCCCAGAGGGGCCACAATTACACGTGTTGGTGATACTGATATCAAAGATTTCTTTGACATAATTCATGCGATGCAAGCCCATGTTGGCCAAGACATTCAAGTGCACTGGCAGCTTGAAGCGGCCAGTGGCACCGCCACTTTGACACTCACCGATCTTGAAAAGCAGATGAATATGGAGTCAGTGCTAGCTCAGGCGATACCCCTGTGCGACCTGGAGGAGATTCATAAAGCAGCCAATCTGGGTGACGCGACTGTCATGAGTTTCAAAAAATGCTATTCTTTTGTTTTGCAAACCTATGTCACTTTGAAGCGATTGATATCAGGAGATGTGAGTCTTAAAGCCATGAGTGGTCCGGTTGGGATTGCCACGGTGACGTATCAAGCGGTGGAACGGTCATTTTCCAGTTTCATATATTTGCTGGCTTTTATCAGTGCGAACCTGGCAGTTGTAAATTTCTTACCGATTCCAGTTGTCGACGGCGGGGTGTTTGTGTTATTAATTATAGAGAAGATTAAAGGCGGACCTTTAAGTTTAAGGATGCAAGAAATCATCACCTATGCAGGTTTGGCACTAATCCTGTCCGTCTTCGTGTACTTGACATACCATGATATTGTCAGGCTGGTTTTTGGGTGATGAGAGGTTAAGGAATGCTGTTGGATAGGGATGCCCGAGTTATACCGCATAGAAGAAAAGTCTCAAGTGTTGAGCCGATCAGGCCTTCGGCCAGACCGTTGGAAAACCGGCAATATCACGTGGGAGCCACAGAGCAGTTGGCACGTTTTGATCGTCAAGTCTTTGACCTGATTGAGCAGGAATATAAGCGACAGAATGAGACGCTTCAGCTTATTGCTGCTGAGAATATTTGTTCACGTGCCGTCTTAGGCGCGTTGGGATCGGTGGTTCAAAACAAGACCACAGAAGGCTTTGTGGGATCTCGGTTTCACGGTGGTTGCGACTATGTTGACGCCTTGGAGCAACTGGCCATTGAACGGGCGTGTCAGGTGTTTGGTGCCCAGTATGCCAATGTGCAGGCGCATTCCGGCACCAGTGCTAATCACATCGTATTGACGGGGGTGCTCAACCCAGGCGATAAAATTCTGAGTCAGGGATTGGATCAGGGTGGTCATGTGTCTCATGGCGCCAGTGTGTCACTCACAGGCAAAATCTTTGATGTCACCCAATACGGTGTCGAGCCCGAGACTTTTGTGCTGGATTATGAGAAAATTCACGCCAAGGCCCGTGACGTTCAACCGAAAATGATCATTTGCGGCGCTAGTGCCTATGCCAGAACATTGGATTTTGCTCGGTTTAGAGCCATTGCCGAAGACGTGGGGGCGTATCTACTGGCAGACATTTCACATATTGCTGGCCTGGTGGCTGCGGGTGTCCATGCCAGCCCTATTGACCATGCCCATTTTGTGACGACCAGTACCTATAAACCGGGAGGCCCTCGGGGGGGGCTGATTCTGATGGGCCGGGATTTTGACAAGACGGTTTCGTGTGCTTTTGGCGACAGACCGCTCTGGTGTCAGTTGAATAAGACCACCTTTCCAGGTGTTCAAGGTACACCTTACCTCAACAATGTGGCTGGCAAAGCTGTGTTTTTCAAAGAAATGCTGACCTCTGGTTACGGTATCAGACAATATGCGATTGTCGAAAATGCGAAGGCACTCAGTGATTGTCTGATTCAATTGGGATTTGAAGTCCTGACCGGTGGTACGGACACCCATATGGTCTTAATTGACATAAGTTGTTTTTCTCAAGGGATGACAGGGCTGATCGCTCAAAAGAGTCTTGAAGAATGCGGCATCATTGTCAATATGAATCGTTTGCCGTATGACAAACGGAGTCAAAACATCACATCTGGTATTCGACTAGGTACGCCCATTATGACGCGAAATGGACTCGTTGCGGACCACATGCCATTCATTGCTAAGATGGTTTACGAGGTATTGAATGCAGTTGAGGTGACCGGGCCTTCCACCTATGTGTTGGACGATTCAGTGGTGGACACTGTGCGTGGTCGTGTTAGGGCACTGTGTCAGCAGTTTCCGATACAATAGCGGCTGGTTCCTGAGGCAAAAAGCACTCTTGGGCACGCAGTACCAGGGCTGTGTCGTTCAGCATCAAAAGTCGGATCAGGTCGGAGGGTACAATGGTTAAGCCCATTTTTAATACTTTGTCTTCTACCATGGCACCCACTGCGCGGGCTGTTTGACGAGGCAGTTGATGTTGCCGAATTAAGTCGTGGACTATGCGAGTCTTACTCCATTTGAATCGAATCGAGGAGGGATCATGTTCACAAAGGAGTTGAGCATCCATGAGTGAGAGGACAGGCGTGCACGCCACTTCAGTTCGATTTCGATTGAGTAGACGGTCGTAGTGGAACTCACTCAAGGCCTCTGCCACATTGCTATGGCCTGTTGTGGTTAAAACAACCTTTACGATAGCATGAATTTCGCTACTTGAGACCTGCTTTGGTGTGCGTCTTTTGTCATGGTAGAGGTAATAGGTGACCACCTCGGCCAATTCTTGAGCCAAGAAAAGATCTGATTGTCCAGTTAGACCAAAAGCATTGCATAATGTGCCCAACACTTTGGTATGCAGGTACATTTCTGAAGACCCGTCTGTCTTGATTACTTCCAGTTTCCTGGCCATCGAGACACATGCCTCCTTGCATTGTTCAAGTTTCGCTTAGTCCTCAAAGAACTTGAGTTGTTCCAGAGGCTCGGCCTGTTCAATTGCTCTCTGAACTTCATCAATGAGTTCCAATGCGCTGCCAAAGTTTCGATATATACTGGCAAAACGAATATAGGCAATCTTGTCAACCGCCCGAAGGTATCGCATCACCTGTTCACCAATTTCAGTGGACGGTACTTCTTTGTCAAACCGCTTAAAAATATTTTCCTCAGCTTTGTCTGCTATTTTTTGAATATATGCCGCTGGAACAGGCCGTTTGTAGCAGGCTTTCTCCAGGCCACCGATGATCTTGTCACGCTCGTAGGGTACGCGGCTTTCATCGCGTTTGATCACAGTGAGCTTAAATCCATCATTGGTTTTTTCATACGTCGTGAATCGCCTTTCGCAGGCAAGGCACTCTCGTCTGCGACGAATGGTACGCCCTGCATCGCTTGACCGCGAATCAATGACCTTGTCATCATCTTGCATGCAATAGGGACAACGCAAAACAAACCCCAGCAAAAAGCATCAATTAGTTAACTCATAGCCAGCCCTGACATGGGCTCAAATTTTAATCTATGACATTGTATGGCCCTATAATGCTAAATGTCAAAAAAAAAGAGCCAAGGTTTAATCACAACCTTGGCTCCTGAAAGCGAAATGATGGGTGTTCTAGCTAATTGCTTATGGGCAATTGATGACAGTAATTTGATCTGTTCCGGCGTAATACTGGCCAGTGAGAAGCTTTCCGATAACTGTCACGCTCAACGTTCCATTCGAAGGATTGGCACTCATGATCTGATCCTTGTCAAATTGAGTGATAATGCCAACAGAGCCATCCCCGTTGATATAGGCTGATGGGGGACTAATCGCTTGAACATTGCCGGGATAGAGTGTGACAGGTTGCGTCATGTCAATAGCACTTAACGATGAATTCTGAATGTTCAGAATGGCATAAACAATTTGGCTGCATGGTCCGCGCTTAATCGTGCCTGGGAACATGGTCAGGCTGGCCTGCAAGGGCTGAATTACGGTGATCTGAACCTGGTCAACCGTTGAGATCAATTGGCCATCACCCACGATAAGGTTAATGATGTGCGTGCCAATGGGTAGCAGGATTATTGGGGTTCCGCCTGAGGTCATATAGGTTGTACCGTTCACGACCCAATTCCAAGAGTAGTTCAACAAAGCACCTTCTGCATCATACGATGAGGTGCCATTGAGTGAAACTTGAGCAGAATTGTTGATCCAGGCAAAGACTAGTTGGTCGGGGCCAGCATTTGCAACAGGGGCTTGATTGGTGTTGCCGCCGTTGTTATCGCCACCGCCATTGTTTCCACCATTACCGCCATTGCCCAAGACGCCATCAATGTCATTGGTGTCTGAATAGGGATTGACCGAGCCGTATTCATACGCACCCATGTCAACGATTGGGTCAAAGGGGTTGCCAAGGCCTGTATCTGGGGTATGCGGGTCATCAAAGAAGCGTACACTACCGTCTCTGTCACTCGCGATGCCTGCTGGAACGGCATAGTTCTGGGCCGCATCAATGCAGGGCGAAGTGGATAGGATTCTCAGATTATCATCAGAGGTGCCTACAATCTGGTCCCATCCTGCAGGATTTGCAAATCTGGGATTTAGCCCAATATTGCCAGGACCAGGGTAGCCCCCCGAAACATTACTGTAAAGAACATGAATCTGAGAACCATCTTCGTTGTCAATGTTGTTGCTGTCGTTCCAGAGAATACTGTTGTGAACCATAACATAGCTGAAGTTGGTTACGTTGTTATATATGTTGTGGCAAGCGATTCCATGTCCCACAGGTGCATTATTATCGTAGATTGTGCAGTTAATGATCTTGGCATCACAATCATTCAAGCTAATAGCGCCACCCTTTTCTCTGGCCACATTGCCACTGAATATGCAGTTGATGTAATTCGGGTCACTGCCAAAGGCGTGAACAGCACCACCATTTTCTTCTGCCTCATTACCGTTAAATGTACAGCGGTTTAGTTCAACAGCACTGACATGGTTTAGCATGGCTCCGCCGTTCTCCTGGGCGTAGTTGTAATAGAAACTACAATTTGTAAAGGCTGCGACTGATCTTGAATTGACCACTGCGCCTCCGTCTCTGGCAGAATAGTTTTTGACGAAGATGGAATTGACGACATCGGGTTCACTTCTCTCAAAGACAATAGCCCCACCTTTATCGCCACCATTGTTGTTCCAAAACAGGCAATCGCTGATAAAAGAAGCACTGTCATAGCTATAAATACCGCCACCCACATCACCGTACCCTGTGCTATTCATGATAAATTCGCACCCGATGATATTGGGTTCCGCCGCTGTATTGTAGATGCCAGCTCCTTCATTGCTAGTAAAGTTCCCGACAATATTACAGTCCATAATGGTTGGGTCGCTGGAGTAGTTGCATACAGCCCCCCCCGCATCAGACGCAGCATTGAGCGTGAGCAAGCAGTTTTGGATTGTGGGACGGCTGGTAAGTACAAAGATGCCTCCGCCGCGAACCCTTTGGTAAGGCCACTCTTCGTCGCCATTGGCATTTCCGTTACGTATGACAAAGCCATCCAAAACAGCCGTTTCGTTATTCCCGATACTCGTGACCACCGAATAGCAATTTTCCTGCCGTGTAGCATGAAATTGAAGATTTCTGTCATCGGTCATGGTGTTTGGATCCAATGGTATGTCGTTGGCGTCCAAGTCACCCGTCAAAACCGTTTGATATTCAAGGATCGATCGTTCGCTGGGGAATGGTGTGCCGTATCCTGCGAAACCACCGAGGATTTGAACCTTGTCTTTTAATTCAAATGTCGCGTCGCGGCCCTGAGAAGGGATACCAGTGGCATCATCTGGAGAATAAACGCCCTTGGCGACCTTGATGAGTGTGTTTGGATCAGCCTGTAACAGGGCATCCTGTAGAGAGCGGAATGCATGGAACCAAGAGCTTCCATTGTTTAGGCCGGGGGCCGTATCATCCACATAAATAGCAGTCGTGGTCGAAGTAGGCACCAGTTCAACGGCCCACAAGCCGTTGGTCAAGAGTCCCAGAAGGGCTATAGACATAACTAACAGTTTTCCACGGGTCCTCATTTTGGTCTTCCTTTCTGAAATTGGCAATGCCTGAAGTGCATCTTCGCAATTCAATACTCAATCTATGAGTGGTATGGCCACGGGAAATGAAATGTTCCTTAATATTACTTTCGAATATTTCGTAAATTAACAAAAGCGACGTAATTGTTGGCAGTATAGGTTACTTTATTTTACTGCCATTAGTCAATAGCCGAACATCGCAACTCATATTTCAGTGACTATCCTTCGTCTATTCGGCAAAAAATGTATGTTGCTGAGCCAAAATCATACTTCCGTGACTTTTATGGGCAGTCCGTTATAGAAGTTCCCTGAGACCTGCGATGTATAACGGACAATTTGTGGCAATCCCTTGGCATTTATCAAGCATCCCTGTACAGATATTGACGTAAAAATTGGGATTGCGCAACATAATTGAGGTGAGAAAACTCTAATATAATACAAATACTAATTACAAGAGGGAATACTGAAAAATCACCAGTGAGCTTCAGCATATGGGTTTATCGGGCCTTCAGATGTTTTTTGAGCTTGGGTTTTGAGGATGGCCTCGGCAAGAGCAACATCGTTAGGGTGTGTTATCTTTATGTTTGAGCTGTCCGCCTGAACCACGGTTACCTTTTGATGGATGAGTTCAACTAACTGCGCATCATCGCTGACATAAATACTGTTGTTATCAATGGTTGCCAGGTTTTCGTAAGCCTTGAGTAGAAGAGATTTGTCAAATATTTGGGGTGTTTGAGCTTCGTAAAGACCTTGCCTGTCAATCGTTTTGGAGATGATGCCCTCTGAAACGATTTTGAGGGTGGGCACAACAGGGCAGGCTGGAATTGCAGCTCCGCTGATTAGTGCCGCCTTGATCGTTCGGTTGATAAGCTCAGCAGTGACACAGCATCTTGCAGCATCGTGGACTGCCACCAAATCGATATCATCCTTGACCAGTTTTAACGCATTTGCCACAGTATCAAAACGTGCCTTGCCCCCAAAACAAATGGTGACACCAAAGAACGATAAGTTCTCTCCCCATCTAATCTTAACAATTTCTTCATCCTCCGGAGAAATGGCCAGGAGCACTTGTTTGACATCGGTACGATCAGTAAAAAGTTCGACACTTCGCAAAAAAGCGGCGCGCCCAGCCACATCAACAAAAGGTTTCTTTTTCTTACCACCAAACCGGCTGCTGCTGCCTGCGGCACATATAATTGCTGCTACATGGCTCATAATCTGAAGATCCTTAACGATGTTTCATAAGACTAATGATTGAATAATCCTGCTCAAGAGTAGGTTTATTTTAGGGCTGTTGCAGCGTTTTGGGAAGAAAAACCATGGTTTCTATGAGTTTAAAGCGAGGATTACCCGATATAACAGCAAGAGCTTGACGAAGACTCATTCTTTTTTGAGCCAAGGCCAGAGTTCTCCGAAAGACGCCCAATGGTTGCAAAAGCATAGTTGGGCAATTAACATATGATGGTCAAAGAAAATACGGAGCAGTTCATGAGTCAGCACAGTGAAGAAAAAACACTTCAAATATCGGTGGTCGTTCCGTTGCTCAATGAGCAGGATAATCTGCAAGCCATGTACGATCAGATTACGCAGGCTCTAAATACCCACTATACCTATGAAATCCTGTTTATTGACGATGGTAGCACAGACAACAGCTTCGAATTGCTCAAGGGCTTTCATGCCCAGGACAAACGCGTCCGTGTTCTAAGGTTCCGCAAAAATTTCGGGCAGACTGCTGCCATGAGTGCTGGATTCGAGCACGCACGTGGGCAGGTCATTGTACCCTTGGATGCAGATCTCCAAAATGATCCAGCCGATATTCCCATGTTGGTTGACAAACTGGACGAGGGATATGATGTGGCCAGCGGTTGGCGTAAGAAACGCTATGATGCGGCATTGACGCGGTTGTTGCCCTCGAAGATTGCCAATTGGTTCATTGCTCGCATTACCGGTGTGTTTATCCACGATTATGGCTGCACGCTAAAGGCCTATCGTCGTGAAGTCCTGGAACAAACCCGTCTTTATGGTGAGATGCATCGATTTATCCCGGCCTTGGCCAGTTGGTCAGGTGCCAGTATCACGGAGTGTGTGGTGAATCATCGTCCGCGCACTGCTGGTGTGGCCAAGTACGGACTCGGAAGAACCTTCAAGGTTGTGTTGGATTTGATTACTGTCAAGTTCCTGGGAGGCTTTTCCACCAAACCCATTTATGTGTTCGGTGGTTTGGGAGGTATGTGTGGACTGGGTGCGTTGTTGTGTGGCGTCATTGCCATCTATCTTAAGTTCTTCTCTGACAAGCATCTTGGCTTTAATCGAAATCCCCTGTTCTTTGTCAGTATTATGCTCTTCACCACCTCCATTCAGTTTATATTGATGGGTTTGCTCGCAGAGCTTCAGGTGCGCACGTACCATGAATCTCAAGATCGACCCACCTATGTCTTGCGGGAATGTCTGGATGCAACCTCCAGTCAAGAATCTACGGAGTCTGTATGAAATCATCTTCCAAGTCTGTCGCTGTTGTGCAACCAGTGAAATTTCCATGGATATTTTTTATTGTCCTTGCTGCGGTAACAGCCATTCCCTTTGGCTTTGGCAAGTACTTTGAACTCAACACCAAGGGCCCGTATGACAGCGGTGCCTACGTGTACTCTGCCAAACACATCCTGAATGGCGCCAAGATGGGCTCGGAAGAAAAGGTCAGCGCACGAATGGGTACACTTCTGGTGAATATGTTGGGTGTCAAGCTCTTTGGCTTTAGTGAACGAGGGCCCAAGCTCGTGCAGATGCTCTTTCAGATGATCGCCCTGGTCTTTATGTTTGTGGCGTTGTTTCGACTGTGGGGCAAATGGGCTGCGGTATTCAGTACCTTTCTTACGGTATTCTATCTGTCTGCGCCGGTTATTGCCAAATTTGGCAATGTCAAAGAACAGTACATGATCGCTTTTATGATTGTGGGTGTGAGTTGTTATGTACTTCGCCAACTGGGTGGACGATGGTGGTGGACTGTGGCGGCAGGTGCGGTGTTGGCTTGGGGGCCGATGTTTAAGCAGACTGGTTTATCGGCAATCGTTGCTGTGGGGTTGTTTGCCCTGATACAACCGGTGTTTAAAAATGGCACCTGGAAAGAGGCTGGGCGAGAAGTGGCCCTGTTACTTGGCGGAGCAGCCCTTAGTCTGACGCCTGTGTACATTTGGCTGGGCATGCAAAATGCCCCCTTTGAATACTGGCCCTATGCCAAGATCATCCGCTTGGTCCTGCCTGTAGGTGGCGAACGTGTCAGCACGTACATTTCCAAGGGGCGCCAGATGGTAGACATGAAGGTCGTGGCTGGGCGCGTGTTCCGTTATTATACCATTCTGATTTTGCCTGTGATTCTGGCCCTGGCATCTATGTTGTGCGCAGGTTTGCGACTGGCTGTTAAAAAGGCTGTCAAAAGGGATCGATTTGTTGTGCTTTTTAGTGTGTGGTGGATTCTGGACATGGCCTTCATCTGGATTAGCCCAAGATCCTATGAACAGTATTACCTGCCACTCAATGCATCGGGTGCCATGCTCGGAGCGTTTGTTTTGGGATGCTTTTTTTCTCAGCTGAAAACCGCTTCGTTTAAAATGCCATGGATAGTCCTGGGGGCGGTAAGTCTGGTGCTGATGATGTTCCTTTCAAGCCCGATTGTTTTTGGCATCAAAAAAAGTCCACACAGTAACACTGTTTACAAAAACAAATATGGCCAACCGAGCCCTCGAAATGGATATGTACAACGGTACAAGGAAGTCAGAGACACAGGCACCGGTGCGTGGGAAGCGGTGGCATCGCACATCAAAAAGAACACCAAGCCCGAGGATCGTATTTATGTCTGGGGTTGGTATCCAGGCATCTATGTTCAGGCCCAGCGTATGTCCGCAGCTGCTCATGCCTTTACCAGTGAAATGCATGTGCGAAGCCCTGAAGTCCTGGGTGAAATGGTGAATGGCCTTTTGGTTGATTTTGAAAAACATTCGCCCAAGTTTATTGTCGACAGCCGGAAAAATCATTTTCCCTGGAAGCAACCACCGCTTGAGCTGTGGCCCTATGTACAATACAAAGCTGGCAAATCGCAGTTTCTGCCCCAGAATACTACGATGGTCATGCAGTACGAACAGATGTGGTACAACCTGCTGAAAAAGCAGGTTAGTGAAGAAGAGGCCGAGCGGTTCAACAGCATGAAACCATTACGTGATTATGTTCGGGCCCATTACAAGAATCCCAAAATGGTGGGGTCCCACGTGATTTTGACCCTTGATCCTACCACACTGGTTCAGGAGTGATGTAGTTGTGGCTGGATTACGACTCCTCATGCTCAATTACGAGTTTCCGCCCATTGGTGGTGGCGGTGCGCAGGCCCATGCCAATCTTTTGAGAGAGTATGGCCAACGCAACAACTTGCAGGTCGACGTCTTGACCAGTGCTGCAACACCTGGTTTTACGCAAGAAACACTGAGCTCTAATATTACGATCTATCGCGTTGGTCTCCATAAAAAGAAATTGCATTACTGGCGAAAACAGGAAGTACTGGAATGGCTGTTTAAAAGCCGGTCTCATTACAAGCGGTTGATTTGTCAGAACCAGTATGATCTCGTTCATGCTTTCTTTGGATTTCCCAGTGGTTGGCTGTGCTACAGAAGTGCAGGCAAACTGCCGTACATGATCAGTCTCCGGGGTTCGGATGTACCAGGGCAAAATGCACGTCTGCAAAAAGATTACAAGATTCTGGCCCCCATTTTTAGAGGCATCTGGCAAAAGGCCGAGTTGCTGGTAGCCTGCAGCCATGGCCTCAAGGGTCGGGCCTTACGTTTCTTTCCGGATGTCGCCATGGAGGTTATTCCCAATGGCGTCTTAACGGACCGATTCGTGCCAAACATGGAACCGTCATCTCAGCCTTTGCGGCTGATCAGTGTGGGCCGACTGTCAGAGACCAAACGTCTCGATCTCTTAATCGAAACCGTGGCCCTGTTGAGGCAGAGAGGGCTGAATGTGTCATTGCAGTTGGTGGGTGACGGTGCTTTGTATGACTCACTCAAGGATCAGATCCAGCAGCTTGAAATTGAGTCATATGTCACACTAAAAGGCCGCGTCGAACCAGAGGACATGCCAGCCTTGTATCAGGCCAGTGATCTCTACATCAGCGGCACCTACCAGGAGGGCATGAGCAATGCCATGCTGGAGGCCATGGCCAGTGGGCTGCCGATTGTCACCACGATCTGCGAAGGTGTGGATGAGTTAATCAGTGACAATGGCGTCGTGGTCCATACGCCCACCGCAGATGCCATGGCCGAGGCAATTACCCGGTTACTCAGTGATCATCACAAGTACTGCCACATGAGCCTAGCGGCTCGGAACAAAGCTCTTACCTTCTCATGGTCCTCCGTGGCGGATCAGTACATCACCCATTATCAATCCATAGCCCATGCCGGGAGACACATATGATGAACTGGCGAAAACCCATTATTCATGGTTTGCTGCGTGTGACTGGGAGTCAGATACCCAGTTGCCTCAATAAAATCAGGGGAGTTGAATTTCTGGACAGGGAGGTTTTATATGCGTATCAGGATGAAAAGCTCAAGCGATTACTGAGGCACGCGTATGACAAAGTACCGTATTACCGCGATCTCTTAGCAGACCACAAGGTTGTCGTGGATGGTGATATTCGTCTGGACAACTTCAACAGCCTTCCTTTGTTAACCAAGGATGTGATTCGAGATCAGAATAAGAACTTACAGGCCATGGATGCTTCCCAACGAAAATTCTATGACAACACCTCCGGTGGCAGCACAGGTGAGCCTGTCCATTTTTTGCAGGACAAACAATATGATGCCTGGAATATTGCCACAAAGCTTTATTTCAACGAGGTTTTGGGTAAAGCTGTCGGGGATTCAGAGATCAAATTCTGGGGATCAGATCGTGATATCCTGGCCGGCTCTCTGGCGGTCAAAGACCGCATGATCAATTGGTTGTATCATCGAGAATTCTTCAATACCTATCGCCTGGGCAGAAAGGAATTGAACGAATTAATTGCGATTAACAATCGATTCAAGCCTGTGGTCTACTGGAGTTACATGGAGTCTGCATTAGAGCTGGCCAGATATCTGGCCAAGTGCCCCCAGACCTTTGTGTCTCCTCAGTTCGTGATATCCACGATTGGCCCACTGACCGATGATGTACGAAGCGAAATTGAAACACATTTGAAATGCCCTGTGTACAATCAATACGGATCACGTGAAGTTGGCGGCATGTCATGTGAGTGTGCATCCCAGAAGGGGATGCACACATTCCCTTGGTGGAATCGTGTGGAAGTGGTAAATGAGCAGGATCAACCCCTGAGCGAGGGGGAAGGTCGTGTGGTCGTCACGACCCTGGAAAACTTCACCATGCCTTTGATTCGCTACGAGATCGGGGACGTGGCCATCGCAGATGGATATGAGTGTGCATGTGGTCGTCACAGTTTCAAATTAAAGACGGTTATGGGACGCACACTCGGGTACTTCAAAAAACCGGATGGTTCATTGGCTCATTCGCATTTTCTGGTTCAAGCCTTGTTCTTCCGGGATTGGATCAAACGGTTTCAGATCGTGCAGGATCGCCTGGATCATGTCCTGATTCGAGTCGAAAAGGTCGTTTCCTGCACCCCCCCGGAAGAAGATCTGAGTGACATCAATCGCAAAACAAAAGTCCTAATGGGCGATTCGTGCCAAGTAGAATTTGTCTTTGTCCCTGAAATAGAACGTAGCACGAGTGGTAAATATGTGTACACTCGCTGTGACGTATAGGCTATGTTGTGGGGTAATAAATGTTTATGAGTTTAGACTATAAGGTGAAAAAGTGAGCCAGATAAAACATCGTCAAAGTCGATTAGTCCATGGGTTACAGCATCCTGTTAAAGCGACGCAGTTTGTGTTGTCCAAGTTCCGTTCGCAGCAGGGACAACGTATTGCGTTTTGGGATCGGCATTTTCGCAATATTCCTATTGAACGTGTTGTGGCAGCCGTTGACGAGTACTGGAAGACATACCGTTGTTGGTCCAAGGTCCAGGATCTCATTGGTGGTTGGACGGACAAGACAATATTGGATGTCGGCTGCGGCTACACCAGCGTCCTTAATATTCTTGGCGGTGGAGACCGTTATGGACTGAGCATCGAGATTGAAGATTTGCGGGATCGGCCTGGCTACTTTTTGAACAAAGATATTCGATGGATTAATGGCACCGCAGAGCGCCTGCCGTTTACGCCGGGATGTTTCGACGTGGTGTTTTGCAACAATGGAGTGGATCACTATGAAAGCCCCCAAGGGTCTGTAGATGAAATGGTACGCGTGCTCAAGCCAGGGGGTTGGGTGGTCTTAAGCATAAATATATTTGAAACAGACATAGGTGCCAGAGACAGTCAACATCACTTTTCATTCACACGTGAGAAATTTCTGGGTTTGTTGACACAGTTTGATGTGATGTTTGAAAAAATAAGTCCAGTGGCCGCTCAGATCAGTCGCCTTCTTGAGGGACGTGTCATTGATACGCCAGAAGAAAAAGAAATGATTGTGGTGGCACGCTTGAAAACTTAGTGTGGCTGCCTGCAAGGAAGACGCCTGTGGAAGATCCCTTAATGACAAAGTTTCGGAGGACGCAGTGTCTTGTTTCATTGTTGAAGCAAGACACTGTGAGCCGCTGGGATGGGTGAGGGTTGGGGCACTCGCATGGTTTGGCACACCCTGGATGGTGATTGCTTTGCCTTCGAATCTAATTTTACCCTGATATACAAAAAAACTAGGTGATGGGTTGAATGCAGAGCAATTGTTCCCCCAAAAAATATCCGAAGAAGACACATTCAAATATATCCACATGAACACATAAGACGCTTGCAGAAAAAGCCGAAATAGGCCATAAAGGGTGGCGTTTTACCTAGACGCGAAGGCTATTTATTAAATCAAGATAAGGGAAATGTACCAATGAGTTATCTGCGATATGCTCGCTTATTCATACTAATGATGGTTCGAAACATCCGCTGGGTCATAATTTTGTTGTTCCGCGGGGATCAAAGGCCCTGGTCCATACTGAATTTCAGAATGAACTTATGCGCCCGTCAAGCCGGGTTGGATCTCAAGGAAAACAGTATTCACAAGCAGTTAATCCTTGACCGCGTTCGCGAGCATGCTGCGACTGATATCATGGTATCGTTTATTGAGCCGGATGATGTGATTTTGGAACTCGGGGCAAATATTGGATACTATGTGATCATGGAAACAAAGATCCTGTCCGACAAAGGCCATATTTATGCAGTGGAGCCAAGTCCGGATAACGTCGCCTTGCTCAAGGCCAATATTGAGCTAAACAATGCCAAACAGACTGAAATATTCAATATGGCCATGAGCGACAAACAGGGTGTTGCCAAACTTTATATGGGGCCAGCTTGCAATCTGCATAGTCTTGTAGATCGATCCGACCGCCCGGGTCGAGACTTTGTGGAGGTTCAAACCGATAGTGTGGACCATTTCCTGGAAGACAAAAAGCCTATCACATTTCTTCGTATGGATGTGGAAGGATATGAGACAATCATTTTCAACGGAATGCACAAAACGCTTGAGTCTCCAACTCTAAAAAAACTGTTTATTGAAATTCATCCCATGGTCATTGAGCCAGAGGTGATGAAAGCATTTTTGAAGCAGCTTGAGAATGCAGGTTTCGAAATCGTGGCTGCCATCTCCAGAGACAATTGGCAGCGAACAGTACTTGGCCAATGCCAAGTAGAACACATGACTCTGGCGGAACTTGCCCAGGATCCACGTGTACTAAACAAGGTACATGCTTTTGAGATATTCTTTAAGCGTGCTTAACGCCCCGGCATTTGTCGTAGTGTCCTGAGTCGATGAAATGCTGAAAACGACAGGTCATCCCAGGGGCCGATTGTCGCTGCAATCATATACATTTGTGTGGATTTGGTTTACGATATGACCGAAAATAAGTGGTATCTGACTCCGTCTGAAATGTCGGTCGGATCCAGATCTGTGTTTTTAGACAGAGTCCTAATCTGGTATGTGTATGTGCCACATCGGTCAGTTGGCAAACAGGCAGGGAATCGATTGACGTGAGTTTATCACTGAATCAAATGAAGTGGCTCAAGCTAATCCTGAGGTTATTAGTCACGTCTGGTGCCCTGGTCTGGGTTCTTTACCTAGTGGATTTATCTCAAGTCAAGGCCGCTATGGAACAGGCCGATTGGACCTTTCTGGTGCTGGTCTGGCTCTTCAATGCCGCTCTATTCTGGCTGCGGTCCTATCGTTTTCAATTGATTCTAAAAAAACTGGGCTGTTTTGCGTCAGTAAACACGCTATTCTCAGCCAGTGCTATGATGGCATTGTACGGTATGGTGATGCCTGGTATGTTGAGCTTGGCAGCCAAGTGGTATGTCATCAAGAAAGCCACGGGCAAGGGGGGGCATGTTGTCTCAGCCATGGTGTATAATCAAGTCACTATCATGGTGGTGATGGTGGCGTTTGGCTTGCTTGCTTTAGGCGTCACAAATCCGTTGGCTCAATTGGATCTGACGGAGACCCAGATCACGTGGTTGTCATGTACCGCAATTTGTCTGTTTCTTATCATTCTGGGGGCATTTGCCTTCCTGCTTAGTCAACGCGCAGGTGCGAAAATGGATCGCGTCCTCTTACGGACAGTCAGATTGACCCCTGAGATATTTCGAAAAAAAGCGGCGCCTATTCTTGAATATCTTCAAATTTTCAGGACCCTCGGGCCGGGATTCCATATCACCATTTTGACGATTGGACTTCTGACCGGTGCGTTGGGCGGGGGTGTACTTTATATGCTGGCGGCCAAAGCCACCCATATCCAAGTCCCGTTCATTGCCTACATATGGATGCACGTGATCATCTTTGTACTGGGTCGCATTCCCGTGACCCTGTCAAATTGTGGCCTGCGTGAGTTTGTGTTAATGGGTTTGCTGGGCGTCTATGGTGTGGACAAGCCAGTGGCGCTGCTCATGTCGATGATCATTTTTTCTGCTCATATTTTTATGGCCTTTATTGGTGCCCTGTATCAGATTTCGGGGTCACTGGCCAAAAAAAGAGCGTCGTAGCAAACAGCCGTTTACCGGTTTCTTTATCTGACAAGTGATTTATGATGTGCTTGCTAAACTGATTGACCAAGACTGGGCCAAAACTGATATGGATGTTTCATGAATCGTTTTTTTATACCACAGACATGTATCGAAGAGGATCGCGTTCGCCTCTGCAACGGATTTGCGCATCAGATTTGTCATGTGCTTCGACTGAAGCCAAAGGATCACGTCGTGGTGTTAGATAACAAGGGCAGTGAATATGTGGTGTGCTTGACTGACGTGGGTAAGCATCAGGTGTGCGGTGATATTCAGGAGCGGCGTCTGTGCCAGACAGAGCCTTTGGCTCAAATCACGCTATTTCAAAGTATGCTCAAGCGTGACAAGTTTGAATGGGTCCTCCAGAAATGCACAGAGATTGGTGTGGCCCGGATTGTGCCGATTATCACGGAACGCAGTATTGTACAAAAAACAGAGATAAAGAGCGGCAAGATGCAGAGGTGGCAGGCCATCATTCGAGAAGCTGCTGAGCAGTCGGGTCGAGGCAGAGTACCAGATTTGGGTGTCCCCATGATGTTTGGCGACAGTTTAGAATGGTCGTTGGATATTCGTATTGCAGGCGCGTTGCGCGGAGATCAATGCTCCATCCAAAAAAGTCTGTCTCAAGTTGATGTGACGTCTCATCCCAGCGTGGGCTTGTGGATTGGGCCAGAAGGTGGATGGACCTTGGAAGAAGTGGAGTCAGCCACCAGCGTAGGTGTTCATTGTGTCAAGTTTGGGCAGCGAATCTTACGCACAGAAACTGCGGCAGTGGTGGCTTGCATTTTAATACTACATGAGTTGAAAGAGTTATAATGCTATATTTTGTGGCGACACCTATTGGAAACATGTCAGACATAACCTTGCGTGCCATTGAGGTCCTCAAGTCTGTTGATATGGTGGCCAGTGAAGACACGCGTAGAACGGGTCGGTTGCTGAAACGATACGAAATCAATAAGCCGCAGATTTCCTTTCATGAGCACAACAAGTCTCACGTCGGACCTCGAATCATGGGGCTGTTGGCTGAAGGTAAGAGCGTGGCTTTGGTCGCAGATGCTGGCACTCCGGGTATTTCTGATCCGGGATATACTCTGGTGAGATCAGCCATTGAATCAGGGTATGAATTCACCATGGCGCCCGGACCCTGTGCCTTTGTGATGGCTCTGGTGCTTTCCGGGCTGCCTGTTCACGGGTTTACGTTTAGAGGCTTTGCCCCCAAAAAATCAGGTCAAAGACAACGTTTCTTGGCTGTGGATACGGATTCACGCCACACCTTGATCTTTTATGAAAGCCCGTACCGCGTAAAAAAGTTCTTGCAGGACGCCTTGGTCGTTTACGGGGACAGGCGGGCCGTTTTGGCCCGCGAGTTGACCAAAATGTTCGAGTCGATGGAACGGGGCCTCATTTCCGAGTTGATTGAAGTTTTGCCGGAAAAACCCAAGGGGGAATTTGTGATATTAATCCAGGGCCTGGGGGAAGAGAAAGAATAAAACAGGGCCGAGGTGCGGAGGGAGAGGAAAAGCGAGATAACCCCGACCCTGTTAAGTGCACATAATAGTAAATCGCGAGTCGTTTGTCAGAAATATTTAACACGCACTCATTAATGCTGATTCTAAACAACAGGGTCATAATTGGCAAGTGGTTTCTTCATTTTTGGGCGGAGTTTTCTTAATTTCACGGCGTAGACAGGGTTTGTCCATTATTGTAACCTCTGGGATGTTTCTGTAAGTCAAGATGTTATGGGGGCGATGCGTGTTTGAGGCGTGTATTGACGTGGCGGGTCGTTTATATTATGCTATCCGGTCTGTTAACTATAGATAAAAACCATTGCTGGTGGTCTCTGAAAGAAGGATTTATGATTAAAAGAACGCATTCATGTGGGCAACTCCGGATCGAAGACTCTGGAACAAAGGTGGCTTTGGCGGGTTGGGTACACTCGTATCGGGATCATGGAAAGCTGGTATTTATTGACTTGCGAGATCGAGATGGTTTGACGCAGCTCGTGTTTAATCCGGACGCATATTCAGACACGCATCAATTGGCAAAGTCACTTCGCTGCGAATGGGTGGTTGCGGCGTATGGTGAAGTCCAACCTAGAGGCGAAGGACTGGAGAATCCCAAGATTGTCACAGGTCAAATTGAAGTGGCTGTCGCATCGTTGGAGATTCTCAATGAATCCAAGACCCCTCCATTTGAGCTTGATGAGGCAGACAAGACCAACGAAGAATTGCGATTGGTTCATCGTTACATTGATCTTCGAACGCCAGCCATGCAATATAAACTAAAAACACGCCACCAGGTCACTGCCTCGGTGCGTCGCTTTTTTGACAAGCTCGGCTTTTGGGAGATTGAAACCCCAATGCTCGGTAAAAGTACACCCGAAGGCGCTCGGGACTTTTTGGTACCCAGTCGATTGAGTGAGGGGTGTTTTTACGCGTTGCCTCAATCGCCACAGTTGTTCAAGCAGATCCTGATGGTGGGGCAGGTAGAAAAGTATTTTCAGATTGTTCGGTGTTTCCGGGATGAAGATCCCAGGGCAGACCGACAGGCCGAGTTCACGCAAATTGATGTGGAAATGAGTTTTGTCGATACGGACGATGTGATCAGTGTGCATGAACAGATGATTGCTCAGGTCTGGAAAGATGTATTGGGTGTTGAGTTGACTTTGCCCATGAACCGTATTTCCTACGCCCAAGCCATGGAAGATTATGGTGTGGATCGCCCTGATATGCGTTTTGACATGAAGCTGAAAGATATTTCAGACCTGGCCGCAAAAACAGACTTCAAGGTCTTCACGTCAGCCGTTGAGCAGGGAGGGGTGGTCAAGGGACTCTGTGCCAAGGGCGGTGAAGTCTATTCCAGAAGTGATATTGAAAAGACCCTTGTCGGTTTTGTAGGGGATTATGGTGCCAAGGGGTTGGCCTGGAGTAAGATTAAACAGGAAAATGGTGAAATGACCTTTGTGGGTGGTGTGTCCAAGTTTTTTGACGCGTCAATGCAGAAGCGATTGGTAGAATTGTTTGACGCGGAAAACGGCGATTTACTGCTCTTTGTGGCGGATACGAAAAAAACTGTCAACAAGGCTTTGGCGCCCTTGCGATGTCGGCTGGCTCGAGAGCTGAAGCTCTATGATTCCAATGTATTTGGGTTTGTCTGGGTGGTTGACTTCCCGCTCATGGAATGGAATGAGGGTGAAGGACGTTTTGATTCCCTGCACCATCCATTTACAGCGCCAGTACTCGAAGAGGTTGACAAGCTTGAAAGTGATCCTGGAAATATCTGTTCTCAGGCGTATGATCTTGTACTTAACGGGTATGAGATTGGCGGCGGCAGTATTCGTATTCATCAGCCCGACATGCAGCGGCGAATTTTCTCATTACTCAATATCTCTGAAGAACAAGCACAGGATCGGTTTGGTTTCTTCCTCAAGGCGCTTGAGTATGGTGCACCGCCCCATGGTGGATTGGCCTTTGGTCTGGACCGTTTGGTCATGTTGTTGACAGGGACTGAAAATATTCGCGACGTCATTGCATTTCCCAAGACTCAGCGTGGTCAGTGTCTTTTGACCGAGGCCCCCAGTCAGGTGGACGCCAAACAATTGCAAGAGTTAAATTTGAGAACGCAACGCCATTCACATGCTCCAAAGACGCCGTCTTAGGGGCGGTGTACGGAGTAAGGTTTAAGGACCAAAATTACGACCATGAAATGGGATCCGAAACAGGTCTTCCCAAAGGCCATGCATCGACTAAGACTCTGGCCACTGAGTTTGGCAGAGAAATGTCGATTGATGTTCGGTGCCGCTGCAGTGTTCAGCCTGACTTTGGCGTTACTGTTTCCCTACAGTTGGATGACCATGCTCACTAAAAAGGATATCCAGGATATCTGTGAAGAGCGTGCCAACACACTGTACCGACTTCATTTTTATGGTGACGTGGTGGATGTCAATGCTCCGTCTCTGTCAGAACTGGATAGCTCTGGGCGTGTGGTTGACGTCAATACGCCCGAACTACAATGGGTTAGGTTTACGGATGAACCCGTCAAAGATCTGGAGTCATTTACCGCAGAACAGGCAGGGCTTGTTAAAGAACTTCGTGAAAACAGCGATACGTACTATGATCTTGAAACTCGCAGAATTGATGGTATCATCCAGAGTGAATACATCAAGGTCTTTCGGGCCAATGAATCCTGCTTGGATTGTCATTATGCGCAGGGGGCTGGCGGTGCATTTTCTATGAATGAGGCTGTGGGTGTTGCTGTTGTGACATTCAAAGACAGCAGTCGTGAGATCAGCAAAATTCAGCTCATTAATCGTGTGGGCACTCTTATTGCTGGTTTGATCGGCGCTACCGGTGCGATTGTCGCGTTCTATTGGGTGACTCAACGGGTGATTTTACGCCCCATTCGGCAGTTGCGAGGCATTGCGAACAATGTGGCTGAAGGCAATCTTGGCATACGAAGTCAAATAGACACGGGCGATGAATATGAGCGTTTGGCAGACGCATTCAACCATATGCTTGATAATCTTCAGGCGGCCCAGGTCGAGTTGCATGAAGCGAACAAGCAGCTTGATCAAAAAATTCACGAACTGTCCGATCGCAATATAGAGTTGTTTAAAGCCAACAAACTCAAGAGTGAATTTCTCGCTAACATGAGTCATGAATTCCGCACACCGCTTAATGCGATTCTTGGTTTCGCGCAGGTTCTGCAGGACAATCCCTCGCTGCTCAAAAAGGAAAAAGGCCAACGGTATGCAGAGAACATCATGACCAGTGGCAATCGGCTTCTGGTCATGATCAATGATTTGCTGCAATTGGCCAAAGCTCAGGCCGACAAGATTGAATTACACATAGAAAAGGCATCTCTGGAACAGTTGTGTGAAACCCTTGAGTCGTCATTTAGTCTGTTGACAAAAGAGAAGAAGATCAAATTCAAATCGTCTCTTGCCTCAAATATTCCTGTTTTGAATACAGATATTGGCAAGGTGCAGCAGATTCTTTACAACCTGTTTAGTAATGCCGTTAAATTTACGCCCAGGCGTGGCAGTGTTGACTTGCACGCGTGCATGGTGGACGAGAAGACCTTGCGAATCGAAGTGGAGGACACCGGCTGCGGTATTGCACCTAGGGACCAGGAAAAGATCTTCGAGAAATTCCGTCAAGTCGATGGTTCGATTACACGAGAAACCTCAGGCACGGGCTTGGGACTTGCGATTAGTCAAGATCTCGCTGTAATGCTTTCTGGCACCATTGGTTTGACCAGTGAAGTGGGTCGGGGATCAACGTTCTGGCTCGAAATCCCAGTGGTACTCAACAAAGAAGACGAACCATCTCATTGCACTGCCCCTTAACCCCGGACACAGAGTACCTCATCAATGAGAAGACCATTGCCCGGCTCAAGCCCGGCGTTTTATTGATCAACACAGGACGTGGAAAACTGATAAATACTCAGGCCTTGATGTTTACTCCTCGTCACGATTCAAAGTCCAAAATTCTGGGCTTGAAGTTTGTGTCTTAGAGTCATCCAGTTGGAACAGTGCAACCGGAACTTTGAACTTGACCTTGTTTTCCCTTTTCACGGAGTCGTACAATCCCTACAATATGCTTGTATTGTTAACATGGTGAATAATCGGGGAACTTTATGTCAAAGAACCTGTTTGATAAAATTTGGGACCTGCATACGGTCAAAACCCTGCCTACTGGGCAGACGCAGTTGTTTATAGGGTTGCATCTCATTCATGAGGTGACCAGTCCACAAGCCTTTGCTATGCTCAAGGAGCGGGAGCTGAATGTGCTTCGTCCGGATCGGACCTTTGCTACAGTGGATCATATTGTGCCCACTGACGATCAGGCCCGGCCTTATAGCGATGCCTTGGCTGAAAAGATGATGCAGGCTTTGGAACAGAACACCCGGGACCATGATATAGAATTCTTTAATCTGGAATCTGGCTTGCAGGGTATTGTCCACGTGATCGGGCCGGAACTGGGGCTGACTCAGCCTGGCTTGACCATTGCCTGCGGCGACTCACATACCTCAACGCATGGCGCATTTGGTGCCATTGGCTTTGGTGTGGGCACAACGCAAATTCGTGATATTCTGGCAACGCAGACCATGGCATTGTCAAAACCCAAGGTTCGGAAGATTCAGTTTAATGGGGCTTTGCCCAATGGTGCGACCTCAAAAGATCTGATCCTTTATCTGATCAGCAAGTTGGGTGTTAATGGGGGCATTGGATATGCCTATGAATATGCAGGCCCGGCCATTGAGGTCTTGGACATGGAGGCACGTATGTCCATCTGCAACATGAGTATCGAAGGCGGCGCACGTGTGGGGTATATCAATCCGGACCAGACGACCTATGACTATCTCAGAGGACGCAAGTATGTGCCGCAGGGCGAGGCCTTTGACAAGGCTGTGACATTCTGGCAATCGTTGGCATCAGATGCTGACTCAGACTATGATGAGGTGGTCACCTTTGATGCTGGTGACATTGAACCCATGGTGACCTGGGGTATTAATCCTGGTCAGGCTGTGGGTGTCTCTGAAACATTGCCCGAATTGGCGGACTGTTCTGATGACGAACGGCAGACCGCTGAACTGGCGTACGAGCACATGGACTTCACCCCGGGCCAAGCCATAGCTGGGACCAAGATTGATGTGGCTTTTATCGGTTCCTGCACCAATGGTCGCATCAGCGATTTAAGAGCCGCTGCAGTGGTGGCCAAGGGCCGCAAGGTGGCGCCTGGCGTGAGAGCATTTGTCGTGCCTGGCTCCATGCAGGTGGCGATTCAGGCCCAGGAAGAAGGCCTGGATAAAATATTCAATAAAGCAGGCTTTCTCTGGCGAGCTGCAGGGTGCTCCATGTGTCTGGCCATGAATCCGGACAAACTTCAGGGACGTGAACTATCTGCCTCATCATCTAACCGAAATTTCATCGGTCGCCAGGGCTCGCCCACAGGTCGAACCCTGCTCATGAGCCCTGCCATGGTTGCTGCGGCTGCGATTGCCGGTGAAGTGGTGGACGTGAGAAACCTATAGTTATTCGTTATTCGTCATTCGTTGTTGGTTGTTAGTTATGTTGAATGGGCTTTGCCCCTGCTTCGACTAACCTAGAACTTAAAACCTAAAACTCAAAACTGTGGAACACAGATATGACAACTGAACTTAAACGCAATCAAGTGACTGGCACAGGCATTCCTGTATCCGGTAATGACATTGATACAGACCGGATCATCCCGGCTCGGTTTATGAAATGTGTGACCTTTGAGGGGCTGGAGCAGTATGTGTTTTACGATGTACGTTTTGATGCAGAGGGTCAGCCCAAGGCTCATCCGTATAACGAGGCGCGTTACCAGGGCGGCTCTGTGCTTATTGTGAATAAAAACTTTGGCTGCGGCTCCTCGCGAGAACATGCACCGCAGGCGCTCATGCGGTTTGGCATGCGCGCTGTGATCGGCGAATCCTTTGCCGAGATCTTTGCAGGCAACTGTACAGCCCTTGGCATTCCGGCTGTGACGGCCTCGCCCAAGGACATAACCGCGCTGATGCAGATTGTAGATAAGACGCCCACCTCCTCCATCACTGTAGATCTCGAGAGTAAGACGGCTACCTGTGGTGATCTCAATGTGGCCATAAACATGCCTGAATCGTCACGACAATCTCTTGCCGAGGGGGTCTGGGATACCACAGCTCAACTGCTGGACAAAAAAGCCATTGCCGAGGCTACAGCGAGAATTCCGTATCTGAATTGGTGAGGTGTTCAGGCCGGCAGTATCGTGTAGATGTCCAGAGCTTTTGATTAGCTCAGGGATCGAAGAGATAAGTTCAAGCAGATTGAACCGTACGTTGAATCCGCGTTTTTTACGTATATTTTACATGAAAAGAAACCATCCTTTGGTATTATACGTGTCTGATTCATCGTCTTAGCGGAAAGGTTATGTGAAAAGGGGAGCCAGATAATGGGCGCATTGCATCGCAAATGGTTTTGGGCGGTTATTCTATTATGTTTTTTTACATGGGTTTTTGAAGTTCTATGTGTCCAAGCCCGTCAGATACCGATCCGTATTGATCAGCCTCTTGGTCAGTTCGAAAACAGCGAAAAGACCCTTGATGAGTCTCTTGGTTATTACAGACAGCATCCCGAAGACCTTGAGGTTCTGTCTCGCATCGCCAGACTGTATGAAACACAGAAGCAGTACAAACAAGCCGTTGATTACAGAGAGCAATTCATCGTGAAAGGGGATGCCTCTTTAGCTGGGGGCAGCATCTTCCGAGATCAATGTGATAAACTCCTTGGATCGTGGAAAAAGATCGGTACGAGCAGAATACTGCTGCTTTTTAAGAGAGTGAGTTGGTCGCCCGCCAGGAAACATTATCAGGCAAAGCTTACCGATCAAGAGACTGAGCCTCGGATGCGTGTGCTGTCTGAATTCATGTTGGGCGAAATAGAAAGACGCAGAAAGTTTACACTAAAAGGTGCTGAACGCCGAAAGGAGGCCATTGATCAAGCATGGTCACATTATTGTAAGGTGCTCGAACAGACAATACCACCTTTAAACGAGTGGGATCAAGCGGTCAATCGCCTGTTGCTTGAGAGGTTTTCAGTCTACGGAGGGAGTCACGAGGCATTGGTGATCTACAAGCACCAGCCTGAAGAGAGATATCTGGTCGAATTGGGGCAATGGCTCAGACGCCAGGGTCGGGGGTATGAAATGCTCGCGCTGTATGAGGACTACCTTTTGCGTGATTGCCGTGTCACAAAAACAGTATCTCCCCGATTCGATTTTCAGCCGAGACTAAACGAACAAGTTGTTGATGCGCTTCTTTTAGTGGGGCAGGGTGACATACTTGTGGATCAACTTCATCATTTATTGGAGGAAAACGCACTGGCCGATGTGTATCGCGATCTCGGCTATGCATTGATTCAGCAGACACGCTTTCAGGAAGGCCTTGAGGTCCTGGCATCATTTCTTGCATCCGTTGATCCTCCCCTGGCATCGGATTACGCTTGGGTCGGCAATCTCTGTAAAAGAGTCGGTCTGATTGACAAGGCCATTGAATACTACGAATCCGCGCTGGAGACAGAACTCACAAATGTTGAAAGACGCGAGGAATCCATGAGCAGCTCCATGAGAGCTCCGCTAAATGTTTCAGGACAGGAATATAGATTAAAAGTTATTGAAACACTGGATCAACGGTATAGAGCACGCCTCAAGAAAACACTGCTTGGCCTCTACGAGCATAAAGGCCAACCCAGTGTGTCAGACGGAGGCAAGGCAGATCGATTATCACAGGTTCGGTCCTGGGCATATTTCGCACGTGTGCCCGTCAAGGAGAGTGCTCGAATAGCGCAGAGAGCAAAAGAGGTGTTGCCTGCTCAAGGTGTGGTTAACGGCCCCTTGGTTGATTTGGATGCATTGCGTTCGCAAGCACAAACATTGCTTGGCGCAGATAGGGATTATTCGGGAGCAGTAGCACTGTATCAGAAGATCCTTGAAAAGGCCCCCACTGATGTGAAGAGCATGGTGCATTTGGCACAGGCGTACGAACAAATGAATCGGCTGGATGAGGCCACCGCGCTCTTTGAGAGAGTAGTATTTGACCTGGACATACGCAGGTGGTGTGCTTTCTACTATAGTTATGACCATGTTGCAGGCAATCTCAGAAGGATTTACGGCCAGAACAAAAACATAAAAAAACTGATTCGGTTGACGGCCTTTGCGCCCGGTGGCAGCTTCAGAGATCTTACAGATCAACTAAGAACCCGAGATGAACAGGATGCCTTCCACGCCTCCCTCATGGGGCAATGGGCGCAAACACCCGACAACCTTAAGCTCAATTTCTACCTGATCCATTATTTTGCCGAGCAGGGAAAACCC
The DNA here is from genome assembly GCA_964494325.1 of uncultured Pirellulales bacterium. Classification (GTDB taxonomy): domain Bacteria; phylum Planctomycetota; class Phycisphaerae; order Sedimentisphaerales; family Anaerobacaceae; genus JAIPFM01. The sequence continues at coordinate 894 of CAZBTJ010000002.1, read as the reverse complement.
CAAAAAGCCCTTGACGTATTGAATCGGCTGCACCGCAGACTGGCGGCTCAGTTTGGCCCCTATATCAGTATAGACTATGCCAATCAACTGGCACAGGGTTATGAATGTCTAACAGGTAGGGGACCGGTAGGAAATAGCGAACCACTCTAGTGATGCGTCACATGCTGCAACGGCGGTTTCCGGCCCGTCGAATGGGTTGCATGTCACGCTTCCGGATCAGAGTCAACAGGTCTTTGTACCGGCCGAGTATCCATTTGATCCCCGTATTCCCGGCAAGTTGATTCTCGTCTGTGAGGCAGATGATGGCTGGGTTCGCGTTGAGCATGAGATGATCGGCACTGTGGAGTTGACCCAATGGCAGCAGGGCCAGTCCTGGCCTGCAGATACGATTCGTGATCCCGAGGTGTCCTTCAGGGTTAGTATGGCACACAAGCACTGCGAAAAAGAACGATATGACGAGGTCGAAAAGATACTGGTCACCATCCCCGGCACTTCGGACGAGAGCCGGATGGCCCTGGAACGCGAACTTGTGCGGCTGTGCATGCTTTTTAAGCAGGCCAAGTATGCAGAGGTCGTGGCCATGGGGGATGGGTTGATGCCGGCCATGAAAAAGGAATACCAGCGATGGAAGGGCAGCGCTGCCAGCCCGTCTCTGTTTGTCGATTATCTCATGGCCTTGGCTTGCAGTGGCCAGGTTGATCGGGTCAAGGATCTTTGGCAGGAAATCAAAGAGACCCAGCCTCATCTAAGTGCCAAGCTGAACAGTCGCGCCAGGCAAGTCCTGGCTGAAAGCATGGCGTACAATTTCAAGATGTGCCTGCGAAGGATGGTGCCTCAAAGCGGCACGATGTCTCTGGGCAAGAGCGCGCTCTGCGAGTCCCGTGCGTGCAGATA
>CAZBTJ010000001.1:0-125899 GCA_964494325.1 uncultured Pirellulales bacterium | reverse complement strand
AGCACGGTTTTCTTGCAGAAGTCGCTCCAGATCCAGTCCTTCGCTCACCGGGCTTACCTGCTGGTCCATACATGTATATTCTGATGCAACGGCTATCATGCGGGCAACTATAGCAGGGTGAGAGGTGCGTGTCCCGTGAAATCTTTAGAAATGATATTTTTTTTTTGAAAGGCATTAACGGGATAAACGATTATTCACGATCGAGACGTAATTGGCAATATATACATATAGTCGAGGACAATTGGGAGTCTCTTCTAACAACTTGTGCTGATACTACCTGGAGAATCTTCGGCAACTGGGAAGTATTTGCATGGCATTTGGCTCATACAGGGAGGCAAAAACTGGTGAAGACGGTTCCTGCTTCCCTTATCAATGAGGTCCGCCGACATGCCCATGAAGACCTCGATGCTTTTTGGGCCCTATCCGCCCTTGAGGAAGGCCAGGAGACCTTCCGAGAGTTCTGCCTCAGTCTATTCCGCAGGATATATATGTATAGGAGTGAAAGCCACCAGGTAATGAGTTGGGGCTACAAAGAGGTTGAAGTATGGATTGAAGCCGCTCATTATCTGGCAAGGCATTATAGGGGCGAGTTGGACTTGAGGGAAGACTTGGAGGATATTGCCAAGAATTCCCACACGAAGATAGGACCGGTCATTGCTTTGTGTCGTGGGTGGCCACAGTCTGAATTAATCCAGACTATTTGGACTAATCTCTCGGCTCAACCACTGAGATTAGATGCTGAAACAGCGTGGATTATAAATGTAAAAGCCAGCACAGAGGAGTTGATTGGCTATATCCATTCCCTCCCCACGGGATTCCAGACTGAAACGTCCTGGCGTTTTCCGCGAGAAGCAATCCGTGCGATTCGCAACCGATTACGAAGGGACACGGTGGCTCAGGAATTGCTACTGGCATCCATTGAGAAAACGGACTCACTGGATGCTATCGTATCCCTATCAAGATTGTTGTCAACCGTAGCGAGCGACCGTCAGGCAATCCGAGATTGGGCTAGGAAGCGAATTGTCGAGCTACGTCGTGACGGGGCAATACAGCCGATGGCATATGACATGCTTTCTGGCCAGGTTCGACCTGTCGAATTCTGCCTTATGGATGCATGTGGCTATGCGTAGTCTTTTTGCATGGCACTCTATGTCAAATTAATCAAATCTGGAGTTATATTGAGTCTCAAATTATCAAGAAAGAATGCAAGAAACGGAATCGTTGAAAATTGCTAGGCCATTGAAATGAGTTTGTTACAGAGTGGAAAAGAGTGATCAAATGAAATCGGGAACGTAGAGTATCTGACAAAAGAGGAATGCAGGGGCAGATCATAAGGTATTCCTTGTTTCAGACACCTCTGGATCAGAGTGATAAAGTTAGTATTAGAAATGAGTTAAGACCATTTTCCCGGCGCCGCAAAAATGGTCGGGAGAGTATTGATATGGATAAGCAGACGATCCAAAAGATGCAAAGTCATTTTGACCAATTAGGTCATACGGTTCCTGATTCTGAGGTTGAATTCTGGTTTGCCAGAGAATTGCAGGAACCTCTGGGATATGCCCGTTGGGAGAATTTTGTCACAGCGATTCAACGAGCCATAGAATCGTGTAAAACAACAGGTTACGAGGAATCGGATCATTTTCGTGGCGTCACGAAATTGATCACACACGGAAAAGGAGGACAGCGGGAAATTGACGACTTTATGCTGACCCGCTATGCATATTACCCACGAGCATGTCCAGAATAATGAAAGCGTGCGTGACATGTTGGGCCAGCGTGGTATCAAACCTGAAACCCTTCCGCCTGAAGAGGATCTAAAGAAACTCGAACGTCGGGTCAAATCCAATGAAAAACAGCTAGAGAAAAAATCGGGAAAACTACCGGAACAAGGAGATAATTAGAATACTGGAGAAGGCACCAAGGGTCGCCAAAAGGGGTCGGGTTGTAATATGTGATTCTGCTGATAAACCTATTCTCGATTTATTCAGGGGGTCTCTTTACCATTCAGCGACCAGAGATCGTTGATCCTGGAGCATCTGAGAGATCCTTTTTTTGCATGATTCTAAAAAGTTCTTGCTCGACGCGAAAAACAGGGGGTTCTTCAGCGGAATCAATATGTAAAGTCACGACATAGAGACATTTTTCATGCGAATCATGTTCAATTCTGTGTATGGGTTTGTCGTTGGGTACAGGGTAGGGGCGGCTCCCAGTGGCCGCCCGTTGTTTCATGCGAGAGAACGGGTGGGCACAGGGACCCACCCCTACGGGGGAACAACCGCAGTCACGTCTTTTCGGCATGCTTTCGATACCAGCTAATCCGTACCAAGGGTGCTTGCGCGTCGCACTCAGCCGGGACAATCCACGGTCGTGCCTCCCTTAATGGATCGTCCCATCCGGCAATTTCCCTCGAAGGCCTTGGGGTGTCGAATGGGCAAGGTGCAATGACCTGCTCAGGGCCTGCAGCGAACTGCTTCGAGGGTCACCCTTGCTTTAAGCGTTAAAGGCTTGAAGCATGTGAGAACTAGAGTATTCCTTCCGATTAACTCACACATGAAAGGGCATTTATGCCCTCAGATCCAAGCCATCATTCAGGTCCGAGGGTGGCATTGTGTGGTAAACATGTTTACCTAAGCGGAGACGGTCGAAGGACAGTCCCCTGGTGATGGCACGCGATAGAAAGGGCTGAGGGGTCAGGTCTATCTAATTGCTATAATACCTTGACTTGCTGGTTATAGAGGTTAATATTGGTATATGCCTAGAAAACCTCGCATAGAATATGAAGATGCCGTATACCACATAATGAATCGTGGCAATTACCGTCATGCTATCTTTATGATCGAAGATTCGGGCCAGTTGTTTGAGGAGCTACTATTCGAGGCCTGTGAGCGTTTTGGTTGGATACTTCATGCTTATGTTATTTTATCGAACCATTTTCACGTGGCCCTGGAAACGCCTGAGCCGAATCTTGTTCGTGGAATGCAATGGTTTCAGAGTACATTTGGAAATCGGTTCAATCGACTGGTCCATGAGCGGGGCCATATATTTCAGGGACGCTATAAGTCGTTGCTTATTGAGGATGATGGGTATTTACTGCAAGTTGTAAATTACATTCATCTTAATCCCGTGCGTTGCGGCATTGTGGTACTTAATGAACTAAGATCCTATGAATTGAGCAGTTTTCCAAAGTACTTTAAAAAGAAGCGAGTAGCATGCTTATCAAATCATAAGTGGTTGGCCTTAGCTGGCAATCTCCGACCTACCATTGCGGGAATGCAATGCTATCATAAGTACTTGGCCTTGGTTTGTGAGTCTGATCCGGCTAAACAGAAGGCGATTCATGTAGATCTCTGTCGTGGTTGGTTCATTGGGACTCAGGGCGGGAAGAAAGCCATTTTAAGAGATGTTTCAGAGGGACTTCTTCATGCTGATGGTGACGGGATTGTCGGGAGATTTGGTTCTGAAGGTGCGGAGATATTGCTTTCTCATGGGCTCTCTATCCTTGGTAAGACGCAGGAAGATATTCTTGTAAGCCGTAAGGGTAGTGAATGGAAAGTTGTCTTGGCTAGTTGGATCAAGTCTCGTTGTGGCGTGAGTAATCAATGGTTAGGAGACCATTTACACATGGGCAGTCCTTATTATGTTAGCCGCCTTGTTTGTGAAGAGAATAAGCGGCCTAAGGGCCGTCGAAAATATTGGAAAAGGCTAAGTGCAATAAGATAGACCTGACCCCTAGACTCTGCCGAGAAGAACCTGGCTATGCCTTGTTTGAACCTGTACCAGTCAAAAAACAGAAATGTCCCCCCATTATTCCATCCAGAGTTGATGAGGATGTACAACACGCCATCATGCTTATTAGTGACATCTATACCGGTGATGGACTCAAGGGTGTGGCTCGCGGCACTGTGAAGACACTGCGATTGTTCACCATTTTACAGTGCGTGAGCCTGTGGAAGTGGATTGCCTGCAGTAAGCCTACAAAAAAGGGTCCAAGTTTTCCCCGGCCTATCTTGCCTTGAGGCGGTATGTAAGAACCCCGACCATAGAGAGTGACATGCATTTACTTCCGCCCTATGAATTTCATGCCAATACCACCGAACTGATCCAAATGCTTGAAAAGGGTCATCATAACGTGTCACTCTCAGACGAAGCCAAGAGTCGCTTGTATGCCTGGATCGATCTCCACGCACCGTACCATGGCAATTGGGTGGAAATCGTGGACAAAGCGAAAGTGACTCAACAGAAGACGCGGCGTATAGCGATTGTTAGAGAGACCGACTATGTTGACAGAAGAAGAGCGGGTTTGGAGAGTGATTGAGGGTAAAGAGGTTGATTACCTCCCCAGCCAGATCACATTTTCGGATCGTACCCGGGATAAGGCGGTTACTGAGGTAAGAAAAAGGCAGTACTGACTCACAGAGAGAACCTGGTTTCAGTACTGCCTGAAGAGACTTTTATTCGGCTTTACTGCGTCTGGGCATGGCGATGGTGCCGGTTCGTGCCAGGGATTTGATGCCATAGGGTCTGCATACATCAATAAAACCTTCAATTTTGGATTCTGGGCCGCTGACTTCGATCATCAGGGATTTTTTCCCAATGTCCACGACCCTGGCCCGAAACATTTCGATCAAGGCAAGGATTTCAGGGCGTTTTTCAGGCGGGGCTGCCACGGAAATGAGCATCAGATTGCGGGCCACAACGGGTTTCCCCACGTAATCCTGTACCTTGACCACCGGAATAATCTTGGCCAGTTGTTTTCTGACCTGTTCCACCACACGATCATCGCCAACGACAACAATTGTCATGCGGCTGAGTTTGGGATCTTCTGTACATCCCACGACAAGGGAATCAATATTAAAGCTGCGGGCCGCAAACATGCCAGCCACGTGGGCCAGCACACCTGGCTTATTTTCAACAAGTGCATTGATTATGTGTTTCATGGTATTCATCCTGCTTTCTATGCAAATCTCTTAAATCAGTCGTTCCAACAGCTCCAGCCCGTCCATTTCATTGAGGCTCTTGCCTGTGGGGACCATGGGCCACACATTTTCCTCGGCCACGACCCGGAAGTCGACCACACAAGGATTGGTTTGTGCCAGCATGGTTTCAATGGCCTGGGGTACATCTGCCTTGCTCTGGACTGTCATGCCCACGGCGCCCATGGCTTCTGCGACTTTTGCATAGTCTGGATTTTTGAGATAACTCTTTGAATAGCGTTTTCCGTAGAATAATTCCTGCCACTGACGAACCATGCCCATGTAGCCATTGTTCAAGATCATGACCTTGATCGGCAATTGATGTTCCACGGCAGTGGGCAGTTCCATCAGTGTCATGTTAAAACTGTGATCGCCATCAATGTCCACGACCACGGCCTCTGGTTTGGCGATTTGAGCGCCAATGGCGGCAGGCAGGCCAAAGCCCATCGTGCCCAGACCGCCGCTGCTGATGAATTGCCTGGGTCTGGAGTATTTGTAGAACTGAGTGGCCCACATCTGGTGTTGGCCTACGCCTGTGACCACTGTGGCCTGTCCCTTGGTCTTCCTGTAGAGTTCATCAATGACGTATTGAGGCAGAATGCCTTCTTCCTTTTGATTGTAGGCGAAGGGATATTTTTCCTTCCATTGGGCGATTTGCGCGAACCATTCTGATCGGTCCTGATGGGTGACCAGCTTGGCCAGCGACTTCAAAATACCCTTGGCATCACCTACCACTGGGATATCCACATGGACATTTTTTGAAATACTGGCCGGATCAATGTCGATATGGATGATCTTGGCCTTGGGTGCAAATGTGCTGAGATTACCGGTAACCCGGTCGTCAAAGCGGGCGCCGATGGAAATGAGCAAATCTGATTCCTGCACCGCATAATTGGCATAGGCTGAGCCATGCATACCCAGCATGTCCAGAGAGTTGTCTTGGGTCTGGTCAAAGCTCCCCAATCCCATCAGCGTGAGGGTCACAGGGAGGTTGCCATTTTTCGCCAACGAAGCCAGCTCCTGGGCCGCATTTGAGATGATTACGCCGCCACCCACATACAGGACCGGTCGTTTGGCCTGATCAATGGCTCTGGCTGCCATCTCGATCTGCCGGGCGTGTCCCTTGGTGCGAAGTTTGTAGCCTGGAAGTTCAAGTTTTGCAGGGCTGCCCATGTCGATGAGAGCCACTTCAATGTCCACAGGTAAGTCCACCAGCACAGGACCGGGGCGTCCTGTGGAGGCAATGTGGAAGGCCTCTCGAATCGTGCGTTCGAGATCCTTGATGTCCTTTACAATGCAGTTGTGTTTGGTCACAGGTCGTGTAATGCCCGTGGTGTCGGCTTCTTGAAAGGCGTCATTGCCGATCAAATCCGTCCGAACCTGACCGGTCAGGGCCACCATGGGTATGGAATCCATCATGGCGGTGGCCAGGCCTGTGACCAGATTGCAGGCCCCTGGACCGCTTGTTGCGATCATGATGCCGACCTTGCCGCTTGCTCTGGCATAGGCATCAGCCATGTGGCAGCCGCCCTGTTCATGGCGGGGTACAATAAAATTGATGGGTGCTTCATAGAATTTATCAAACAACGGCAAGACCACACCCCCGGTGTAGCCGAAAACAGTGTCCACGCCAAGATCAATAAGCGTATCGACAATTACCTGTGCGCCAGGCTTGACCAAAGATTTTGCAGCAGGGGACGCAGCCTGGGAAGACTTGTTCTTCATGGAGAACTATCCTTTCCTGATAAACGTTCTTAGTCATCGTTATCCCGAGTAAGATCTTACCTTTCGGGGGTAAGTCTTATAATTATGGTGTTTACAGAAGCTCTGGTGGCCCAACCAGGCGTCAGTTTAGCTTTGGCCCGACTCATCAGAGATACAAACATCCTGCCATAATTTCGACATCACAGTCCATACTGTGTCTCAGGGTGTATTTTTTTTGTGTATACCAGTAATACGGCCAGATTATAGGGGCAGATTGAGTCAAAAGTCAAATTAAGATCTTCTGAAACTGACATATAGAGAGGTTTTGCCTGGTCTTCACTGATCTCCATCGGGGCTTAGTGGAAGATATTGGCCTAAAACACCTCTATGGTCGCTGTTTTGCCTGTGGTCAGCTGTATGGTTTCAGCCCCGGTTTTGACGGGTGGGAGATGGTGAGAATAGCGGCCATCTTCTACGGCATAGAGTGAGTAGTCGATGGTGTAATTGCCTGCCGGGAGATTGAGAGCGGTTGCAGTCCAGTGCCTATTGGTTTTGTTGGTGATGTAGACAATGTGTTTGTTCTCTTTAGAATCCCATTTGCTGGGAACGATTTGTCCGGTGGTGTTGTCTATGATGATGCATAGGGTGTATGTGTTATCTGTTCCAAGTTCGTCGACCATGGCTTGTGAAAGTTTGAATCTTGCGGCCGCACAGGGAGTCAGTGGCAGTGTGATGGGTTGTGTATCGCTATCAAGTAATTCGATGTAATCAGATTCAGCAGGTAGATAACCAATGGCATAGGTTTTGATTCTATAGCTGCCAGCCGGGAGAAAGTCAAAGATTGCTGTGGCCGATGGACCTGTGTTCATGGTACGGCATTGTGGCGTGGTCAGTTTCTTTGAATGAAACTGGCATTCTAGGTCGTTTAGCAGGTCAAAATTTGTGTGGGGGATCTCTTGGCCGGTTTGAGCATCAATGGCACGAATTGTGAGCGCAGACGTTGGCCCATTGAAAGTGAGATTTTCAATGGGCTTATTGGCGGTCACTTCAAAAATATCTGTAATGGCATGCTGGTCGTCTTTTGTACTCAGGGAGAGGTAGTACAACCCTTCAAGCAGGTTGTCACAGGTGAATGTTCCATTGGCGTGGATGATCACACTGTGGCTGTCATATTTCCAATTGCGACCCGGAAGGGAATCAGGATGAAAAACGTGCACAGTGATCGAGACGTCATCTGTGTTCTGAATCTGAACGGGAATCTTTCCGAAAATCATATGGCCCGGATCAACCCGCAAGTTGAGTTCCTTTTCCTGGCCGGATTCGAGAGTGATCTCTTGACTGGGTACGTCGGTCCTTTCATGGGGTGCCGGTGGGATCACGCCAATCGTTACCTTGCCGGTTGGAAGATCGTGAAATTCATAGAAGCCTTCAGTATCTGTAGATACTTCAGAGTTGAGGGGGAATCGCATCTTGTTAATACGCTGCGGATAGGCGGTGACATTGGCGCCTGAGATCGGTTTTCTGTTTTCATCAGTCACCGTGCCGAAGAGTTGCGGGGCGATTTCAAGTGTGAAATCAAGTGTGTCATCCTCATTGAACGGCAAGTTGTCAGCTGCGAAGAGGACAGGAGAGAATGTCTTTGCTGTCACGTAGATGGCGCTTGCAGTTTTGCCCATACTTGCGATGGAGAATTGACCTTTTTTATCAGTGATAGCCGTATCGCCATCGTCCCAGTGTCTGCTTTCTGTGTGGGGTGTGATCCAGCGAACTCTTGCGTCTGGTACTGGATTGCCTTTGGTGTCGACTACAGCACCCTTAATGAGGATTGCCGGCCTTAGTCTAAACTCGGTGCGATCAGCCGTGTCTGAGGCGGCTTGAACTGTCACTGGGTCGATCTCCAAAGGTTCAAAACCTTTGGCGTACACGGTGAGCGCATAATCTGAGCCAATGCCGATGTTTTCTGTACCCGTATCAAAGTGGCCCTGATTGGAACTGAATGTGTGGCCCTGGCGTGACCATGTGGCAGCGTAGCCGCCTCCGGATTTTCCAGCCTTGCTGAAGGTCATCTTGACGGTAAAGTTCTCTATGGGTGACTGGGTGTCACTTGTGAGAATTTTGCCGTATATCTTACCGGCGCGATCTACTGTGAGCCTGTAGAAGTCGCGGCCCATTTCGAGTTCAGGATGTGTGTTTGGGACATGCTCGGCAAACAGTTCGAGGATGAGTTTACCGTCGGGCGGTGCGTTGGGAATGGTAAAGAGTCCCTGGGCGTCAGTTTCTACGCGGTGGTTGCTAAGGTTTGAGACGCCCTTGTATTCGCGGATGCTGGCAAAAACGTGGGGAACCGGGTTGCCCATTTTGTCTACAACTTTGCCGTAAAGCGGCGTGGGGTCGAGTAGTTGGATGTCAATCTGTTTGTCTTTCAAGTCACTATCAAGTGTGAAGTTTTCTACATAGGGTGCATAGTTTTTGTTGATCGCCCAGATGACAAGCTTACCGGGTGGCACGTTATGAAGTGTATAGTTGCCCTGGGCGTCTGTTTTGTCTTCAATGACGTTCCACATTGAACGTGAGGTTGTGTTGCCCACGGCAACGCCCGCGATGGGTTTGGCATGGGAGTCAGTCAGTTGGCCGCGAACGGTGATACCTTTTGTCATGATGATGTCTTTGTAGAGTGTTTCACCTGCTTTTATAGGTGAGAATCGGGCTGTTTCGGATGGATAGTCGGGATGTTCGCTGTGCAACGAATAGGCTGCCCAGCTCGGATCGAGGCCGTCAATCTCAAATTTGCCGTTGGCATCTGTCACTGCGGGGTGGTTGGTGAATTGAAAGGTTGCGACTTTGGCGTTATGTATGGGCTTGCCTTCCTGGTTGAAGACTGACCCTGCAATCTTTGTGCCGGGTGTTAGCTCAACTTTGCCACTGTCGCTGATCGTGTTCTTTGCAATATGTATGGATACCTGGCGCGTGGTGTAGGTTTTGGCAATGATGCTGAAGCGATGTTCGAATTTATCCGGGACGCCCTGCATGCCAGCAAGGTTCATGGTCAACTTGAATTTGCCGTCTGAGTCCGTCTTGATGGACATATTGCCCATGGGTGTTCTCATGAATGCTTCGGCATTGGCGATCGGCTTTGAGGTTGTTTTGTCGATGACGATGCCGGTGATGCCAGTCATTGGGTCGGGGGCACTGGCTTGGATCTCGACAGAAGATTGTTGGCTCGATGTGTCGTTGGGTGTTTGATTTTCCTCGGTTGAAGGAACGATTACTGGCTTATCCAAGCTGACTTCTGATGTGGATTCTGATGTTTGTGGGTTTGTGTCGGGTGGTGACAAGGTTGGGGTGGTTGCGGGCTGGGACTGTTGAGGTGCGGCAAGCTGCTTTGAGCTGCTTTTGGCAGTGACGACTTGGTACGTTGTCGCGATGCCAATGGCGATGGCTATTGTGGCAGCGGTTGCGATAATCTTTGTGGCGATCGTACTTGAGACGATTGAGATGGCGGACGTCTTTGTGGCAACCGCGGCCGTGGCGGCCTGGGTGGCATGGATGACTGCCATGGATGAGATAGCCACGATGACAGAGCTTGTGAAGGCTTTTCCAGGTGCAGCGTTGGTGAGCGTTCTTTCGACAACGGTTGTAATCTGTGCCTTGAGCAAATTGCGACCACGATGGAGTCGTTGTTTCACGTTCTGATCAGACAGTTCGAGTTGCTGTGCAACCTGCTTGATGGACTGGTTTTCCCAATAGAACAGCACTAGCGGTTCACGGTAGAGTTCCGGGAGTCTTTGCATCGCCTTTGCGACAAGTGCACGTTCTTCCGTACTTATTAAATGGCGATCAGGTTGACACTCTATGGCGGGGCTGTCAGGAATGTTGTCCAGATGAGCGGCACAGTTGATGGGGTCATGCTTTTGTTTTCTGAATGAACTATTGATAATATTTCGTGTGAGCGTGCAAAGCCAGGGTCGGAATTTTGTAAGATCTCTCAGTTGAGCCAGGTTTTTCCATGCGGTGATAAAGGCTTTCTGGGCAAGTTCTTCGCTTTTGTCCAGGTCGGTCGTGGCGCTGTAAGTGATGGCACAGACCAAGGCACGATATTTGTCTATGAGATGCGAAAAGGCTTCATGGCGTCCCTGTAGAGCGGCCCTGATGAGTTCGGTATCACTGGTTATTCGAGCTGGCATATTGCAGTCTCCTTGACAATTTCGTTATATATTTTCACATGTATAGGTGCCAAACACAATCAGAGGTGACAAGAATATGGAAAATAAGTGGCTGGAATCCATAGAGTCAGGTCTTTTGTTGGGTTATCGAAGGAAAAATGCCTGTTTTACTCTGATAAAGCATGCCAAATTCATAGCCACCCACCGAGTACAGTGCATCCATTAACTGGGAATCAGAGCATTGCTGCAGAGGGCCAAAGCGTTGCCAATCGCCTTTTCCTCCTTGAGTGGGTATCCGTTCTGCCCTTATAATTGTGACAAGACGCGTAGAAACTAAAAAGCTTACTACTTTGAATCGAGTTATTTCATGAGAATACTACCCACTGCTGCTCTGTGCCTGGCCCTATGCTGTGCGGGATTCTGTGCCGATGACAAGAAAGAGGCTGTCTGGACACTGGTCAAGGACAAGAAGGGTGTGAAGGTGTACACTCGGAAGGTCAATGGTATAGATTTCAAAGAGTTTAAGGGCGTGATCACCCTTAAAACATCCCTGACGAGTCTGGTTGCTCTGGTGCGAGATACGGAGGGTTTGCCGGATTGGATTGAAAACTGTGCCAAGGTCCAACTGCTTGAGCGCGTGAGTGAAAAGGAGACCTATGCCTACACGCTGAGCAAAGCGCCCTGGCCAGTCATGGATCGGGATGCCGTGGTTCACAATGTGCTTTCTCAGGATAGCGATACCCAGGTGATCATTGTCAAGCAGACTGGCAAACCAGATCACATCAAGCCCAAGAAGAACATCATTCGAGTCCAACGCATTCAGGGTTTCTGGCAATTCACGCCGCAAGAAGACGGGACTGTGGAGGTTGTCTACCAAGTTCTTAGCGATCCCAGTGGGGCTCTACCTGCGTGGCTGGTCAATTCATCCGTCATATCGCAGCCTTACAAAACGTTGTTGAAGATGAAAAAGGTGGTCATGCTTGATAAATACCAAAATGCCCGGCTTGAATTTATCAAGGAATTGCAGGCAGCCACTACACCGTTTTAATGACGATGAGTGTGATGTCATCTGTGCGCGCACCGGGTCCTATGAAGGCTGTGACTTCATCAATGACGGCGGCACAAAGTTCTTGGGCTGTGTCTTGGGCATGATCTTCTATGGTTTTGCAGAATCGTTCTTTGCCAAAGAATTGGTTGTATTCATTGCGTGCCTCCCAAATGCCGTCTGTCCCAATGATGATCAGGTCGCCGGTCTTGGGGCTGAGGGGGCCAGCCTGTTCAAAGACGGCGTCTGGAATGATACCAATAGGCATGCCTGTATTGGGGAGTTCTTCAAAGGCGTTTTTATCCTTGTGGTACCAGTATGCAGGTTCGTGGCCTGCCGAAGACCAGGTAAATGATCGGTTTCTGTCGTCCAGGATGCCGTGGAACAGGGTGACGAACTTGTCGTCGTCTGTGTCTTCAATGACCTGCTGGTTAAGATTATTCAGGAGCTTGACAAGATCGCATGCACTATGTTTTACTTCCGAGTGCATGATGCCCCTGACTGAAGCCATGAGCAGGGCCGTGCCAATGCCATGGCCACTGACGTCACCGAGTACAATACTGCATTTCTGCGGGTGAATACCCGAGAGATCAATGAAATCATAGTAATCTCCGCCTGTTTCATCACAATAGAGGCATTGGCCAGCCACATCAAAACACTGGAGGTTTGGTGTTTTCTTGGGCAGAAGGCTTTGCTGGACAGCACGTGCGAGTTCGAGGGATTGTTTGAGGGTTTCTCGTTCTTGCAGTTTAGGGCCAATGTCGTTAAAGACCTTGCCCAGTTGACCGAGTTCGTCGTTAGCCATGCTGTGGACCTGGGCTTCATAGTTTCCAGCGGCCAGTTGCCTGCCTGCGTGGATGAGCGTGCTGATGGGTTCGGTCAAGGTGCGAGCCTTGGCAAATGCCAGGATGGTGGCAAACGCGGCTGCCAAAATCAGAACCACGGTGGTGATTTCGAGCCAGAACATACTTTCTTGGATCAATGATTTGCCCATGGTGGCGGCAAGTTCTGTAATTCGGTCATAGGGGACAATTAGAATGACAGCTACAGAGGCCAGTTCCGCAGGTTGGTAGGCCCACATGCATTGTCTGCCATTGTAATCCATCAGTTGTGTGCCGGCCTGACCGGCCAGCAGGTTGGCGATCATGACTTTGAACGCCTCAGTGTTTCGAGATGTTAAGGGTGTTCTGCGGTATTGACGCCATTTCGCTCTGTCGAATTCGACCAATTTGTTGTGAACGAGTTTATCTGCGGAGGGTCGGTCTGGATTGTTCGGGTCCAGACGGATAAGTATGTGCTCGGTTTCCTGACCCCATCGTTCAGGAGGCGTTACGTCTTCGAAGACTTCTGGAATGGTTCTGGCCAGGGACGTAACCCCCGTAATCGTTCCGTCGTCAGAGGAAACTTTCGTATCACTGACCATGACCCATTGATTGGTGGTGCGGTCAGGCATGATGCGAATAGGGGGACGATCACGCCGTTTGGGCCGGTTTTGTGATCCAGAGCGATTGGGATTTGGGTTTCTAGAGGGTGGCCTCCTCTGCGGTGAGGGGTTGCTTCTTGTATTCTGCTGAATCCTAACGGTTTGACCTGCGGGGTACCGTGTGAAGATTTTGAATTGTTGAAAGGAAGTGGACATCCAGAGGACCCCTTTGGGGGCCTGTTGATAGAGCGTGTGAAACACCTTAGTCAAGGGGCCCATGCCATTGAGCACCAGCTTGACCTGATTGGGGTTCGCATCAGGGGCTGTAAAAAAACGTTGTCGCTGGTAATCTATGTGGAGGTTGGTGATATTCGGGTCATTGATGTCCTGAAAATAGGGATGGTAGGCATCTGTGGCTAGAGCGATGTTGGGGTCATAGCCAAATGTGTCTTCTTCAACGCGGGCCTCTGTCACCTGAGAACATTGGGAAAGGGCCTTCTGAATTTCCCTGGCTTGGCTGGCAAGAAGGACTTCTGTGAGCTGTGTGTCTTTTTGGAGTAATGCCACGTGAGCTTGGTGCAGCTCCTGCAGTGCCCGTCTTGCATTGGTATCCAGGTTTTTTCGGACTATGGCGGTGAGTTGGTGCTCAGCGATTCTGATGGAGATTTGGTGGGCCAATGATGTGATGACCAGTGGGGTCAGTGCAGTGACCAACAGAATGATGAGTAGTCGTAAGCGTATGCTCATGATCAAATTTGCCCTTTAACTTTGTCACACTATACCCTTAATGTGCGTGTATGGCTACTCGTGGTTTCAAACAAATTGCGGGTGCTGAGCAAAGAAAAAGGCGTTTTCTCTGGGGATCATGTGAGTTGTACAGGCATTGAGAGACGCTCCAAGACACTGATTTTCTTGGGTATTTTGGGCCATGTGAAGGCGAAGGTGCTACCAACTTTTATCTCAGAATCGACCCAGATACGTCCGCCGTAGGCTTCGACAATTTTCTTGGCGATGGAGAGGCCCATACCGGTGGTTTTGAATGTATCGTCCTGTGAGAGTCGTTGGAACATGCCAAATATTTTTTTGTGATACTTCTGGTCAATGCCGGGGCCATTATCGCTGATGTAGAACGTCCAGCCATGAAGATGGGCATGGCACCTGATCTGAATGGCCGGTGATTCTTTGTCCATATGGCGAATGGCATTGTCAATGAGTTTGTAAAGAACGGTCTTTATTGCCTTGACCGGAGATGTGATTTTGGGCAGGTTTGCCGGTATCATGGTACAGGCTTCAAATTCCTTGTAGTGGCGGGCCATCATGGCGTTGAGATATTCCGTGAGATTGATGGTTTTTACGAGATCATCTTCACCTGGCAAGCTTGAATATTCGCGCAGGCCATCCAATAGCTTGTCAAATCTTTCTGCGCGATAGCTTAGTTGCTTGATTTGTGCCTGGGCTTCTGGCTCCAGAACATGCCCATGGTCCTCTAGAATCCATTGAGAGATCATGGACATACCTCTCAACGGAGTTTTTAGGTCGTGAGCGGCGGCATAGGTGATTTGACGGATTTCCTGGTTGGCCTTCTCAAGTTCCTGCACGGATTCCACGAGGTTGTCAGTCAGTTTGGCCATCCCTTCTTCAGCCTTTTGTCGTTCTTCTATCTGTTTGTTCAGGGATTCAATCGTATGTTCAAGTTCACCGGTCATCTGGTCAAATGAGTCTGCCAATTGTCCGATTTCGTCATGTGACTTGATGCTGGCCTTGGCTTTGAGGTCACCGTTTCTAATGGCCTCGGCTGTCTGGGACAGTTTTTCAATGGGACGAAGCACAGAGGTGTTGAACATCAACGCTCCGCCAACAGTCCCCAGGAGCAACACAAAGAACGGTGCCAAGAGTGCCATCTTCAAAGAAGAGACGGGGTACAGGGCTTCATCGGCATCAACACCCATGCAAAGAGACCATTGTTGTCCTTTGTAATTGCGATGGCCTTTTGACAGGGCTTGTGTGATCATGGCCTTGGGTAGGGATCGTCCATAGGGATTCTTTACAAGAAACCAGAGATCGTTTGGGTCGGCCATCAAGGTGTTATGGGGCGTGCTCATGGCCACATTGATGCAGGCCCAGTGTTTGTTGTTGGTGGCGTAGAGTACGCATTTGTTACGTGAAAGCAGGGTGAAGCTGGTGGTTTTGTAGGCACTGTTTTTAGTGAGGTGGTTGAGAATGTCATTGTATTCCTGTGCATTAAGAGAACAATGAATCACACCCATAAAGTTGTCAGACACGTCAAGAATGGGCACTGCCATGTCCATTGTTTTGGTCTCAAGATTAAAGGGGCCTACGTAAGACCCTTTGTGTTTGGCATATTGCCACCACGGCGTTTGGCTTAGATTGTACTCTTTGTTATGGGACGTTTGTCCGACAACAGCACCAAAGCGATTGGTCACCGTGACTTTCTTGAATATGTCATAGCCAAATCTCTTAGTGTAGAAGAACGATTGCTTGATATGTGATCTGAGTCGTTCGCACAGGGTCTGGTCGACCATTTGAAGAATGGCATTGTTGGGATCATTTGGGTCTTGAGCAAGCCATGTTTTTGTGGATTCAGCAAGGTACAATGTGTGGTTGTTTATCTGAGAAAACCGTTCATTTGAAGCGAGCAGGGCCTGGTTTTCTGCCAGGGCTCTGGCACTGAGTTCAATTTGTCCCAAGCGAATCCACACGGCCCGTTCAATCTGATCCATGGTTTCGCGGGTAATTAGGGTCAAATCTCTTGCAATGGTCTTGCTGAGTACTTTCTGGCTTTTTTGCAGTGAATTGAGTGCCGACAGGGGGATAAAGACACCCACCATCAAACATCCAATAATAAACTTCTTTCTGAGACTCATGGCAAATCATGCCTCATCACATTTGCCGCCAGGTTGTGTTTGCTGTGGCTCAAACGTTCTTGAGGTATTCCCCGATTCAAATCACGTCTAAATCTATGCTTCATACGTACTCACCTCAGATCGGTTACAGCACCATGGGTATTTACCAGATTTTGGAAAGTATGAAAAAAGCCGAAAAAAAGGGAGACCTTCGCAGGGTGTTGTCAGTCAACGTCGTCTAAGCCAGTGAAGACAGAACCAAGTCAGGTAAATTTTTTTTATCCGTATTGGGCTATCCCAAGATATAGGATATTCAAGGCGAACGTGTGTATCGGAGGGAAGATGAAGTCAAACACACGCCAGGCCACTAGAATGCCGATCCAGAAACCTGTGGGGTGTGTCATCCAGGTCATATAGGTGTGTGCAGAATGGCGATCGAGAAATAGTAGCGGAAAGGCACTGCCATCCAGTGGGGGGACAGGCAGGAGATTAAAAAACAAGAGTATGATGTTTAAGGTAAATAGAAGACTGAGAAAACCAGCCACACCTGCCAGGCTGTATCCTGAGGCCGGAATGACAGTGCGAATGAAGGTGATTTTCTCCGGGGCATTAAACAGTCCATACCATAATCCCACACGGATTACCAATCCCGACAAAATCACAAGCAACAGATTGGCACAGGGTCCTGCCATTGCCATGAAAGCAGACCGTTTGGGGTAGTCCATGGCCCAACGTGGATCATAAGCTGCACTACCCCAGCCCATCATCCATCCGCCCATGGCAAACGATACTATGGGAATGATTACCATGCCCCAGGGTTCCCGTCGTATATGGGGCACCGGATCCAGTGTGACCTGACCATGGTTGTAGGCCGTTTGGTCCCCAAGCTTTAATGCGGCCAGTGCATGGGCCGCCTCGTGACAGGTCACTGACACCAGAAATGCCACATACCAACCAAAACCTTCAGTCCATTGTTCCATGGTGTGTCCTTAAACTGAATAAATGTTGCTGGTATCATCTCATGTAAACTTGAATTCGTCAAGCCAGGCCAGGTGACGGCGGAATCACCTGCTTTTTTTGTGGCCTTTTTTCTATATTTTCTTTTATCTAGCGACAAGACTATGTTAGAGTGTAGATTACAAACGTAATCAAGAGAGCCTTTCGCGTTGTTTTGTGGCGGAGATAGAGACGATGAAGGACAAAATGCCGTACAATCGAGTTTGTACCGTGGGCATGATGTTGGCCGCTTGGGTATGGAGCACAGGCATGGCAGCGAATGGCGTTGTTTTTTTGCCAAACAAACCAAGCCCAACCCCCACCCCCACGAGAGTGATACAATTCCCTCCGGGCCAAAGCTTGGGCATTCTATATGTTGAGCCGGATGGCTTTCAAACGATGGATCCCAGTTATGTGGCGCTTCGCAATGAGGAATGGGAGTACCTGGGGGAGGCTCGGGGAAATATTACAGTGCCTGCGGATCGGAATATTCAACTCCGTGTCATGCTCCGACTCAGATCGGAGGATCGTTCACGGCTAAGTTCTGGGGGGGCACAGATGCTTAGCGAACAGTGCTACGTCGGCCTGGACGACCTGACCGGGTTGTCCAGTATCGACCCGAACGACTTAACTCGAATTACAATCACTAGCCCGGTTCCCATGAAACATGTCAACGAGCGTGTGCTGGAGCCGCTTTCACACATGACCGGTCTGCAAATGCTGGAACTGTGGCATACAGGGGTCACAAACAAAGGGATGCTGCATCTCAGAAAGCTACGCGCACTCAGATCTCTGCTGCTCAGGGAGAGTCGAGTCAGTGGGACTGGCCTGGCCGTACTTCGGGACCTGCCTCATTTGGACTATCTGGACTGTTACACTGGCGCCACAGATGTCGACCTCAAGGTTCTGGGCCAAGTGTCCAGCCTGCGCTGGCTGAGAATACGCATGGGTAGGATACGCGGCCCGGGCCTGGCCCAATTAGTCCATCTGCCTCATCTGGAACGCTTATGCCTGTGGGGCCAAACCGGATTGTCGGACCGGCATATCCGCCATTTGCAGGGCCTGACAGACCTCAAGAGTCTGACACTTTGGGGCACGAATTATCCACTGACCGACACCAGTCTGGCCTACATTGGTGAGCTTGCCAGTCTGGAGGCGTTGCATTTTCTCAACATTGCCACCAATTTTACCAATGCGGGACATGCCCGACTCAAGCATCTAAAGCATCTGAAGAAACTGGACATAGCAGAGATCTCTGATGCCCGATTTCTTGCGGAATTGCCTCAACTGGAGTCCGTCACTTCTGTCACCTTGACTGCAGATAACGTAAGGGCTCTCAGCAGTCTCCGTCGTCTCAAGGCCGTGGACGTCGGTGTGGACCTTCTACCCAGTGGCACCAACGAGGACCTCGCGGCTTTCTCATGCCTAGGTGGTTTGACCTCATTAGAAGAGCTTCGATTTGTCAGGATGACTGCGGGAAGACATCTGTCCGACTCAGAGATGGCATGTTTGGAATCGTTGGATCATCTCACCAAACTGGAGATTCCCTTCGGGGGGGACCATTTGACTGACCGGGGCATAAAATCAATCAGCAGGTTGCGTCAGTTGGAGTCGCTGGTTCTCAACGAGAACGGTTCCAAAACCGGTTTGAATCAGCTAAACAACTTGACGAATCTAAAGAGTCTGCAATTGATTAGATCGAACAGCACACCAATGCCTGGAGATGAGTTGCCGTTGAATCTGAGTAGGCTGGCAAACCTAGAGTCACTGCTCCTGAACGCATCTTTGCTACAAGAGGATGATCTGATGTTCTTGAAGGCACTGTCGCAATTGCAGGAATTGCGCGTGTCTTCACTGGCTCTTCCTGAATCTACTCTGGCATGCCTGGGAAATATGTCCGAATTGAAGCTCCTAAATCTCAACGGGATCTCTCGTGCTACCCAAGAGGACGTTGCCCATTTGGCAGGATTGACTGGACTTAGAAATGCAACCTTTATGGGAAACATCTCGGATGCGTCCCTTAAGCAATTGCCCTGCCTTCCCTCAGTGTGGTCCCTCGAAATATGGAGCGAGGAGCGGATTCGTCCTGAAACTCGTATTCTGCTGCAGGAACGCTTACCGGCGATCAAATACATTCACCTCAGAAAATTGAACCCAGACATGTAGCCAGTCCAGTCACATACTCTCGAGATGTCCTATGGCTGAGAAAGAAATTAACAACGCATCAAGGGTCAAACCGGTACCTGGCAGTCGTCTGGCTCGTATCGCGAAGAATCATCTGAATAGAATTGTGCTGACAGCCTCTGTTGTAACAGGGATGGTGGCCATGACAGTTTATGTGTACTACTCCCGGTCATCACAAGGCTCCCCAGTTTCCGTGATTTCGACACACACGCCATCCAGGGAACGGGCTCCCGAAGCAACGACAGCCAAGCCGCAACCCGCATCAGACAGACCCGTACTCCGCTCAGATCTAATTGATCGGGCTATGCGAACGAACTTCACCACACCGGAGAATGCCGTGCGCAGCCTGATCAAACTGTTTGAGCAGCGGGCCGGGCACGAGCTAAAGGCATATCTGGCGCTTGGCGTAGTAGAGGATCTGGACAGTTCTTACCTGAACTGCCTGGGGAATCCCATTGAAATCATTGAGGTGATTCAGGAAGAAGGCACCGCGCAGGTGACTTTTCTGGCCGCAGTACACACGGAGTTTACCCTGCATAATACAATCTGGCAGCCTGGGGACGCCTTGACACTCGCGGCCCGGTTCCTTCGGATCAATGATCTTTGGAAATGTTCGGCAATAAATAGTACTTCATGCGAGGGAGACACAGATGATGCAGAACAGAATAGCTTATAAACACGTTTGCTTTGTCATTTTGATATTGGCCGCCTGGGTTTGGAGCACGGGCATGGCCGCGAATGGCATTGTTTTTTTGCCAAACAGACCGAGCGCAGCGTCCACAAGAGTAATACATTTTCCTCCAGACCAAAGCCTGGGATCCCTGTATGTTGAGCCGAACGGTTATCAGTCCATGGATCCAAAGCTTGTGCAGCTTCGTAGCGGGGAATGGGAGTATATAGGTGAAGCCCGGGGTGACGTGACAGTGCCTGCAAATCGGAATATTCAACTCCTTGTCATACTCCGACTCAGACCGGAGGATCGTTCTCGAGTAGATTCTTTGAATGCAAAGATGCTCGACGAACAGTGCTACGTCGGCCTGGACAACCTGTCTGGGTTGTCCAGTATCAGCCCAAACGACTTGGCTAGCATCACGATTAGGTGTCCGACTCCCATGAAACACGTTAATGAACGTGTACTCGAACCGCTCTCCCGCATGACCGGCCTTCAAATGCTGGAACTGAATAATACAGGGATAACCAACAAAGGCATGTTGTATCTCAGGAAGCTACGTTCACTCAAATCTCTCAAGCTATGGGAGAATCAAGTGAGTGATACTGGCTTGGCCGTACTTCAGAATCTGCCTCAACTGGAATACTTAAACTGTTGGACTGGCGCCACAGATGTTGGCCTCAAGGTTCTGCGGCAAGCATCCAGCCTGCGCTGGTTGAGGATACGCATGGGTCGCATACGTGGCCCGGGCCTGGCTGAATTAGTCCATCTGCCTCATCTGGAACGTTTATGCCTGTGGGGCCAAACCGGGCTATCCGATCGGCATGTTCGCTATTTGCAGGGCCTGACAAATCTCAAGGGCCTGACACTTTGGGGTACGAATTATCCATTGACCGATACCAGTCTGGCCTTCATTGGTAAGCTTGCCAGTTTGGAGGAGTTGTATTTTTTAAGTATTGCCACAAATTTCACCTCTGCGGGGCACGCCCGGCTCAAGAATCTAAAGCATCTGAAAAAACTGGACATAGCGACGATCTTTGATGCACGCTTTCTTGTGGAGTTGACCCAACTGGAGTCCATAAAATCTGTCACCTTAACGGTAGATAACATGAAAGCTCTCCAAAGCCTTCGTTTTCTCAAATCACTAAGCGTTGGCTTAATATCTCTGCCCAATGGCAAAACTGAAGAGCTTGCGGCTGCCTCCTGCCTGGGTGACTTGAACTCATTAGAAGAGCTTCTTTTCAGTTCTTCGGAAAGAGATCTTTCCGACTCAGAAGTGGCTTGTTTAGAATCGCTGGAGCATCTCAAGAAACTGACAATTAGCCCAGGGGCCAGCCATTTGACTGACAAAAGCGTGAAATCAATCAGCAGGTTATGTAAGTTGGAATCGCTTGATTTCTATGGAAGCGTAACTCGAACTTGTCTGAATCAATTGAACAACCTGACGAATTTGAAGAGTCTGCATTTGAGTGTGCCATCCAGTCAGGTAATGCCGGGAGATGAGTTGGCGCTAAATTTGAATAACCTTACGAATCTTACGTCACTCCACTTGGGTGGGTTTCCGCTGCAAGATGGAGATTTGACGTTTTTAACACGGCTGCGTCGTTTACAGGAATTGGTTGTGTCTTCAGTATCTCTTCCTGAATCTACTTTAGAACACCTGGAAAATATGTCCGAATTGAAATATCTAAATCTCACCGGGATTTCTCGTGCTACCAAGGAGGACGTTACCCATTTGGCAGGATTGACTAAACTTAGCGATGTCACCTTGGAGGGCCAAATCTCGAATGTAGCACTTGAGTCTTTACCCTGCCTTCCCTCAGTGTGGTCCCTCTGGATATACAGCGAGGAGCGGATTCGCCCTGAAACTCGTGCTCTTCTGCAAGAGCATCTACCCAGGCTAAAATATATTCACTTTAGACAACTGAATCCAACCATGTTTCAGGCCACGTCAAGCCGTTCTGAACAGTGATTGTACGAAGATTGGAAAACTTATAGGAGCAGCTTCGCACCATTCTGCTTTTGCGTACGATTCTAATCGACTGCTATCAACCGGGACAGTCACGCGTTCCGCTTGACGCATGCCGACTCCGCAAGTGTCAACAGCCAATGAAACCCGGCAAAACTTCAGAGCGTCATTCAGCAGAACGCTCCACTAAAGTGACAGTCCCTTCAGCCCACGCATTCGACACCCCAACCATGCGAAAAAGTGGGCTGGATGGGACGATCCATTCAGGGGATCTTGGTTATTGGTTATTGGTTGTTAGTTGGTTGCAAGGCGTTTGATTTATCTAGTCCGGGCAGCGGCTCATTACTTCACACTTCATATTTCTCTGGCGTGACCTCTTTGGCACCGTGGCCCGTATTGAAGAGCAAATTGCCGTTCGGAAGGACCCAGAGGTTTTTGGCTAACCTTGCCGGGGCATACTCCCATTCGACTTTTCCTTCTGCTGACACAATAAAGATCTTGCCCTGTGTATAATTCGTACAGGCAAATCGATGTCCTTCTCCCTTTTAGAAGGTGCCTGGGTTCCTGGGTTGCCCCAATGTGTTTCTGATCAAAGCCCAATTCAGAGTGACAATAAGGAGTAGTGCTTTCATGGAAAGGCCTTTTTTTTATGAAGATTGAAGTTTTTAAACTTCAAATTTTGAGTTTTCAGATGACAGTATAAAGAACACTTTTTTCTGAAAACTATCTACCAAAAACTGTATACCACAGGGCTTTCTGAAAAAGACCTGTTATTATTGGCTGCTGCTGACCCGTCTGCGAATTTTTTCTTCTACCTGTGCCATGGAAATGCCGGATATGACCTGACGCATGGCCCAAAAACGTGGGCTTTGGAACTGGTGCTTTTCGGCTTGCTCCAAAGCGTATGTAAACAGGGTTTCCCTGGTCTGTCTTTGATCAGCAGGCAAGGTATCAAGATATTTGGTGAGTTTCTTAGGATAAGGCATTGGTCTATTCTATATTTTTAAATCTGAGTTCTTTTTGTCATCACATTGTTCATAGCGTACTGGGAACAGGTCAGTTTTTGAATCAAAATATATTTCAGGTGGACTATTCCGTCATATCAATGATGAGAAAGGCAATGTTGTGATCCTGAAGTTTGCTTTGGATGGGGATCTAGAATTCACTGCAAACCGGGTTTGGTCTAGATTTTATAATTAAAATATTCCATAACGTGAAAAAATTATATTTTTCTATTTTATGAGAGACTACGTATCGTTATTCTAGTAGGTAGGCATTATGTAAAAACACATCGTTTCCCGAGCTTGTATTTTGAGCTGGAAAAATTGGAGGCTTCATGATGAACCAAAAAAGAGGTTTTACACTCATTGAGTTGCTGGTCGTAATCGCAATCATTGCCGTGCTTATGGGCATTCTTATGCCCGCACTGAGTCGCGTGAAGAAACAGGCATAGACCATCACGTGTCGTGCTCGGCTCAAACAATGGGGGATGATGTTCAAGCTTTATACAGACGACAATGAAGGCAAGTTTAATCAAGGGTGGGGCAAGGATGAGACAACCTTGTGGATGAATGCCCTGCGTCCCTATTATCGTGATGAGTGGAAGATGCTTCGCTGTCCGACAGCCAAGACGCTTGCCTATAGTGGAGACGATTGGGGTACATTCAAGTCATGGAGCAGGGACGTTGCTACGCCCAATGGCGGGAGTCAGACCTTTGTGGGTAGTTACAGCATCAATTCCTGGACAAATTTTATGGATGCTGACAGAGGGGATAGGCCAAAGGTTTGGTTTTGGCGTACCACACACAATCTGAGTGGTCCAGCCAATAACATCCCTGTGTTCGCTGATTCAACCTGGCATGATGCCTGGCCCAGGGACACAGATGAACCGCCCGCATTGCCAGACGATTTTGGATCGGGCAACAAGGGCACGTCAAATGAAATGAGTCATTTTGCTATTGATCGGCACAACGGTGTTAATAATTTCTTGTTTATGGACTGGTCCGTACGCGGTGTTGGGCTTCGATCAATTTGGGGTTTGAAGTGGCATCGGAATTTCAACATTTCCGGCACCTGGACTCAACCTGAGGCTCAATGGCCTCGATGGCTGGCCAAGTACAAATAGAGTCAAATGGAAGGGCAATATGAGCAGACTGTTTTCATGTGTGATTGTTGCCATATTCTTCTGCGCATTGAACCCCCTGTATGCTTTGGATCGGGTGAAGTACAATCATTCGGGGCTCACCGTGGACCTGGGCGTGGGACTTTGGGCCTGGCCCATGGTCATGGATTGGGACCGAGATGGGGATCTTGATCTGATCGTGTCCTGTCCGGACAAACCCTATCATGGCAGTTATTTTTTCGAGAATACCGGCGACGATCCCAAGATGCCGGTTTTTAAGGCAGGCGTTCGTGTAAGTCCAGCTGTCAGGAATGTGCAGGTGTCCTATGTGGAGGGGCAGATCCGTGTGTTGGCCCCCGGTAAGGAGTATGTGAATTTCCTGGGCAAGGGATTTTCAAAAATAAAACCGTTCCCAATGCCCCGTGTTGATGTGGGTGAGGGACGGGTTCGTGCCCAACAATGGAAACTGGTAGACTTTGATGCAGATGGTGCGCTGGACCTCGTGTATGGCGCTGGCTACTGGGGAGACTATGGTTGGGACAATGCCTTTAATGAAGCAGGGCATTGGCAGCGGGGTCCCTTACATGGCTATGTGTACATTATTCGCAACAAGGGAAATAATGATCATCCCGTTTACGAGAATCCCTATCGCCTCCAGGCTCAGGGTAAGGACGTGGATGTCTACGGTATGCCGTCACCCAATTTTGCTGATTTTGACGGCGATGGAGATCTGGATCTGATCTGTGGTGAATTCCTGGATGGCTTTACCTACTTCAGGAATGTGGGCTCCCGTGAGAAACCCAGGTACAACTCTGGCACGTATCTCAGAGAAGACGGCGAGAAGGTTGCCATGCACGTACAGATGATCACGCCTGTGACCGTTGACTGGGATCGGGATGGTGATGTGGATCTTGTGTGCGGGGACGAAGATGGACGCGTGGCCCTTGTGGAGAACACCGGAAGACTGAAGCAGGGCATACCCTGCTTCAGGCAACCAGCCTATTTCCAGCAGATGGCCGATGATCTCAAGTTTGGCGCACTGGTCACGCCCGTGAGTGTGGATTGGGATCAGGATGGCGACGAGGATCTGATATGCGGCAACACCTCTGGCAACATCGGCTTGATCAAGAATCTTGATGGGGGCGATCCACCCAGGTGGGCTGCGCCTGTGCTGCTCAAGGCAGGAGACAAGACGATTCATATCCAGGCCGGTGTTAATGGTTCAATTCAGGGGCCCGCCGAAGCCAAATGGGGATATACCGTGCTCAATGCAGCAGATTGGGATCACGATGGCTTGCTCGATCTGGTGGTAAACGATATTAAGGGAAAGATAACCTGGTACAAGAATATTGGCAGTCAAGGTCAGCCCAGGCTTACACCATCACAACCTGTCAAGGTGGCATGGACAGGGGCTGTGCCCAAGCCTGCGTGGAACTGGTGGGATGCAAAGGCTACAGAGCTTGTGACCCAGTGGCGCACTACGCCCTGTGTTGTTGATTGGGACAAGGATGGCTTATTGGATCTGGTGATGTTGGATCACGAGGGATATCAGGCCTTTTTTAAGCGTGTACAGCGTGGACAAAGCCTCATTCTTCTTCCTGGGCAGCGCATCTTCAAAGGCGCGGTGTTTGATAGCAAACACACCCCCGGAAAACAAAGTGACAACGGGCTTCTCCGTCTCAACACGGGTCAAGCCGGTGCCTCGGGCAGACGCAAATTCTGTCTGGTGGACTGGGATGGTGACAATGACCTGGATCTATTGGTTAACTCCCTGAACATAAACCTGATGGAAAACGTGGGGACAGCCAATGGTGTGACTACATTGAAGGACAGAGGTGCCTTGTACTCTATGCCATTGGCCGGGCATACGACCTGTCCCACAGTTGTTGATTGGAACAGAGACGGCATTCCCGATCTCTTGACCGGTGCAGAGGATGGACGTTTCTATTACCTGCGAAATCTTCGCGATTGATTGAGGGTTATTGATATGCAACGACGAGACTTTCTCAAGGGGACAGCCCTGGCAAGTATGGGCATCCCTCCAAAGTAGGCTACATGGAAGGTGTCAGTTCTCTGGATTTTGAAGGGGGGCAATCTGGTGTGGTCCGCGTTGAACCCTGGCAAACGGATGCTGGCATGAGCTACTGGCCGCATAACAAAAAGAAAACACATTGCAACAGGGTGATCTTCCTCAGGTGGTCAAGATCAACCGTAAGAAAATATGATCTTTGCCAGGTGCAAATGCTATTGCACTTAACCTCGCTATGTGAGAAGGATAGACTGTGACAAGATGTAGAACTTTTTTTTGTGTTTTGATAAGTCTCCTGGTTTTGAGTTGTTTTGGACAGGTCGTGGGTGCGGATTTCAAGCTGGAGACTCCGGATCAGAGGAGTGGCCTGCCCTATACGCGTTCAGGTAAGGCTGCGGCCATAAACAAGATCAAGGATGCCATTGCCGTGTTTGCAGGGAGCCGATATGGCTGGGTCTACGGCAAAAAGGTGAGGCTTGATCAGGCTGATGTGCTGGGCGGCGAGGCATTTTGCAGGGACCGTGTGATTTATGTGCCTGAGGAATTTGCGCGTGCTCTGTTGATCAAGAATATCGCCATGGATACGGCGCCAGACTATCTGGCCAGCCGTTGGGTGTACACAATAGCCGATGTGCCCTATACATTACCCAAACAGGTTGAAACGATGAAGGTCAAGGGCAAAAGATATGTCGATCTGGCCGGACTCGCAAAGGCCAAAAAATTCAAGACCCATCAGAATGATCGCGGATTAATCGTGATCAACAAAACGAACATCTCTTTTGACCAGGACGCAGAAGTGATACTTGATGGAGTGATTTCGCTGTTCGATACACCTGACAAGCTGGCAGACTCAGACGTGGCCATGCAATATATCCCTTTGCTGAAGCGTCAGGGCAGGTGGACCGATTTTGTGAAGGCCACTGATGAGCAGCTCAAGTTACTTGAGGGCCCTGAAACGGATTGGCCCCTGGTGTCTAAAGAGGACTACGATCTTTCTGGCTTTAATCATGAGTTGCTGGGGTCGACCGTTCCTGAGCCGGGCGTGTATCCACGTATTCTATTTAGTCCCGAAGATCTGCCCATGCTGCGGGAGAGGCTTGCGCAAAACAAGTTTATGCAGAAGGCGTTAATCGAGACAGAGATATTGTTCAAGCATTCCTGGTGGGATCAGAGCACGTCCGATGGCAAGGTGTTCAAGCGTCTGGTCGAGGGCGGCCCCTTGACCAGATCGGACATGCGTGAGAGTGATCTGGCCAAGCCCTTGCCCCGTGCGCCGTGGGTGTTGAAGGGTCAGAAGCCCGGGATCTATAATTCGCATTACAACTATGTGACCCATTGTCTCAGCAGCATGGCATTCTATGCCTTGATTAACGACGACGATGACCTGGGCAGACAGGTTGCCACGGCTATCATCAATTACAGCCATCTTGCAGAGGCGTTGATTGACGATGCCAATCGCTGGTCTGACAGTGAGTTTGGCACGGATCATGACCTGGCCTATGGCGGGGAAACGGCCTGGCGCATGATGCATGCGATTGCGTCTGCCATGGATGTGCCGTTCCTGCTGGACTTTGCGGGCAAGTGGATGGATGATGGAGAAAGGGACCGTATGCGCAGATGGATCGCCAAGGCAACCTACGGCAGGGCGGAAAGCCATGCGTCTGGATCCATGCGATGGCAGGATAACAACCACTGTACCTGGCACACCACGATTTCATTGGCGGTCATGGCCATTGAAGGATTGGAAGGCTGTGACCCGGAGATCTATGCGAGGGGACTTCGCAGTGCTCAGGCCTTTTGTGAATTCGGTATTGACAAACATGGCGTGGTTTACGAGAGCAATGGTAAGAGTGGGGCAGGCTTCCACTTCCATATCCTCAACATGATTGCCATGGCACGCAGGGGGGACAATTTCTGGGGACATCCGCACTGGCGAAGGTTGATGGAGGGTCAGATGCAATGTACCTCACCCAATGGCACAGTGACTGTGACCAGCGGGACCTATTCAGGGGGCAAAATAAATCCGCATATTATTTCATATTTCAAGGCCTTTTATCCGGAAAGCAAAGAAGCCGATTTTATGCTCACGCAGACTTACCCCGATGTGGACTATTCAAAATTCGATGCAGCAGCCTACCGAAAAGAGCTAGAAAATCCCAAGAACAGAAATCGAATGCGTTTGCCGATTCTGAATTTTATGGATCTGCCCGGAATTTACAATACGGACTGGACCCCAACCACACGCGATGAGGTCAAGGTGAAACGTGACTTTAATGATACCACGTATGGTTTGTTGTCAAGTGTGAGTGATGACAGTACCGATGCAGTATGGATGCTCATGCAGGTGCGCGACAATCACTATATCGGGGCCGGACACCATCACGCCGATCCGGGGCTGTTTTATTTTTCAGGAGAAGGTGTCAACTGGATCACGGAGTCACCGATCACCACCTATTATCATGGTTTTTTGCACAACAATGTGTTGATTGATGGAGTCTCCATGCCGGATGGGCCTGCTGCACGCGGCAGATATCTTGGGGCCCAGATTCAAGATGGTGGAGCACTGGCATCAGCGGATTTGACATATGCGTATTCGTGGCGGTGGAATACGCAGATCGTGCTATGGGATGAGGGGGGCTGGTGGGGGGCTGAGGCACCTGCAACACAGCACTATGAATTTGAGCCTGACCCGGAGATCATCAAGATATTCAAGGGTACGCAAAGGTACAAGATGCGTATTTGGTGGCCCAGCTACAATTTCTCGAATTGGCTGCCTACTGTACGGGCCCCCTATAATTCGGTTGAGTATGCGTATCGTACGGCGGGCCTGATTCGAGGGGACCATCCTTATGGCATTCTTGTGGATGATGTAAAGAAGGACGGGGAAATACATCTTTACCAGTGGACAGCTGCCACAGGACGGGGCGTGTGGAAGAGTGATCTGACCCACACGCTTGACCTACCTGAGAATCAGATGCTGCTCGGACACAGTCCATTTCAGGTTGGATCCCCTGCGCACCACGCTGTGTCACAGAATGCGATTCGCAGCAAAGAGGGTGATGCCCAGATGCTGATATGTGTATTGAACCATCAGACCACGGGTGATCCGGACAGGCCTTTGATTACGGTGCGTACCGAGGAGGGACCGTTTGATCGCAGGTGGAAGAGACAGCAGTTCTATGACCGTATCAACATCAATCACAGCGGCGATATGGGCCAGTTTCGTGTGGTCTTGATCCCGTTTCGCAAAGGCCAGGCCTTACCCTTGATCACTTACAATGAGACATTGGGAACGGCTGTGATTGCCTGGGCAGACCAGGTCGATAGGCTGGAACTTGCCAAGAGGAAAAATGGTAAAACAAAGACAACGATCAAAAGAGAGGGTAAGATTCTTGTGTCCTGGTGAGCATCTATAGGAGTGAATTATGCCGATCTTCACGAAATTAACGAGCCTGTTTTGTGCTTTGTGTCTCTCTGCCTGTTTGTACGCAGGGGAAGAATACAGAGGCAAGTTTACGCCGGACGCGGATTATGTTTTGAGTGGCCAGTTGCGCCAGGATATTGGGTCCTTGCCGCCCATGCCGTACCGATATCTGACTACCAGGGAAGGGTATGATGAATCGGCCTTGACACCCGTACCTCCAGTGGGTGTACATCCCAGGGTCTTGATGAGCCCGGAGGACATCAGTGCGATTCAAGCAAGAGTAACACTGGGCGACCAGGCAGACCGTTACTTTCGTATCATCTGGAACGATGTGCAGGCCAAAGCCAAGACCGGCGATATGCTGTGTATGGGCCTGAAAGCCCTGGTGACTGACGATGACAAATTGGGTCGTCAGGCGGCCGAGGACTTGGTCAAGGAGGCTCGATTTCGTGAGCCGATTATCGACATTTTTAACACGCACGAGGGCATGGCACATATTCGTGACAACTGGTATTACTATGCGCGTGTTTCCATCTCCAAGGTGGGAGACATGTATTACGATGATGCCTTTGAAAAGGGTGGGGCTGCATTGATAGCCAAGCTGGCCAGGCAGGGCGTGACCTATGGAAATGATGGGGATCGGCACCAGAGTGTGTTTTTTAACAGCGTGCTGATGAACTACGATTACTTGTATCGCTGGTTTACACAAGACGAACGCACGTTGGTACGGCGTGTTTTGTCCAAGTTGACGTATGGACGCTACACCACGGGCATGGAATTGCCGGGCCACATGTTTATCAACAACCACATGAGTATGGGTGAGGATCTGCTGCTCCTGAATCTGGCCATTGAAGGTGAAGAGGGCTGGGATCCACGCCTCTTAAAGGAATATGCCCCGGCTGTGTGCAACAAGATCACCTACGATGTGTCACTTGGTGGCCTCCTGCATGAGAAGTGCAAGGGCTTTTTGCCGGAACGAGCCAGCCTGGCCATCGCCCGGCGTGCCAGTCAACCGGAGTCCGGGGCCTTACCCTTGCTTGCCCATGACCATTTGAAACTTATGGTCTGGGGCAAGGTCATGGATTCAACGAACCTGTTCGCACGCTATGGATCTGGACGTCGTGTGGCTGTACCGCCTCTGGGCCAAGGATTGACCGAATCACGATTTTGGACCATGGGGCTGGGGTCCGGACCGTGGATGGACCAGTTCTTTAATTGGGCGTTTCTACTCAAGCATGTGTATCCGAAGGATCCTGTCGTGGATTATTACTACAAGTCTCGCATGCGGGATCACGGCTTGGGTGCTGCAGGCACGGATCCGGCCGAAACCTTGCCCACGCCGCGCATTGACTATTCGCATCGTGATGTGATGCTGCTCATGGCTACGGACGGTTTACGTGATAAAGCTGGCCAAGTCATTGACTACGATGATCAGGGATTGCCCAAGGAAGTCTTGGTCAAAACCGAGGCGTGGGTGGACCTGGCCCGGGGCGCGGCCATGTCACGGTCTTCCTGGGACCCGAATGCATTGATGATTCACTATGAATGCCGCAGTGATGTGTTGTCCGCAGGCCATGAAACACCTGAAGCCGGTGACTTTAATCTCACGGCCCATGGCGTGGAGTGGAGCACGCGGCGTGACTGGTACATGGACTGCTATTTCCGCAATATGGTGTTGATCGACGGGTATGCAGGTGTGTACAGTCCCGTGGCTGGTCAGTTGATGGTGGTGGCAGACAATGACCTGGCCACAACCTTTGTGTCTGATGCCACAGATCAGTACAACTGGCGAAAGCTGGAAAAGAGCTTCCAATTGTGGCATCCCATGTTTGAGCAGGATTTGGGCTTGATGGCACCCTATGCGGAAAATGCCATGCTCCTGGATCGAGAGGTGGAATTGCCCTTTCAAACACCGATTCGCGAATATCAGGAAGGCTACACCGGTCTGGATTGGGGCAACTGGCATGGGGAAACACGCGGGCCAGAGCGGTTCCAACGATGGAATCACGTGGATCATGTATATCGTACACTGCATCTGGTCAAGGGCAAAACGCCCTATGTCCTGGTCATTGATGATGTACGCAAAGACAGCCACAAACATCAATACGATTGGTGCTTCAAGCTGTCTCCCGATGTCACCCTGTACAAGGCTGATAGCACAGTGCAGAATCGGTATCTTCAAAAGGGCATGCCCGAGGATCGGACCACAGATCTCATCCTCTGTTTGACGGACACCCAAGAAGTGCGTTATGACCGGTATGGTATGCAGAATGAACGTCAACCCAGTCCTGGTGATCCTATGCTGCTGGTGCGTGTGTTGTGGCGCAATGCCGAGTTTGCCTTTCCTCAACCTGCGCTCGAAGCATCATGGGGACCCAAGCGTGTGATCATCCCAGCCATGGCCGTGGACCCTGAATTTCGTGTATTACTGTTCCCCTTTCGATTTGGTGAACACCTGCCGATTACGGCGTGGAACAGTGATCGAACTCGTTTGACTGTGAGCGCTGGTGAGCACACCGATGTCTATCGTTTTGGTAAAACAGAGGGGGAGCGTACCCTGTTTACCATGGCGCGGAATTCAAGCATTGTGGCCGGTGTTGAGGGACTTCCCCCCAGGCCTGAACTCGACACGCCTCATGGCTATACTCCGGATAGGAATAAAACAGATGAGGTCAGGTCGTTCGTGATAGAGGGTCGCACACGGCTGCATTTCAAAGCCCCTCCTGCGGGCATGCAAATACGCTACAGTCTGGATGGGACGCCCGTGTCCGGGACGTCCAGACTCTATGCCGATGGAATTCAATTGACCAAGTCCTGTGTGTTAAGGGCCCGGACCTTTGCTCGCTATTGGCCCTTTGATGAAGAAGGGGATGGCGGCTCCGATTTACGGGTTCTGAATGTTCTGCGGCAGAAGAAGGTTTCTGCAAAACGGAACCGCAAGATTGTCCAGGGACTCAAGATCAAGGTCTATGAAATTTGTCACACATTGTATGAGGGCAAGAACGGCATCTTCACAGGCCAAAAAAATATGGTGCCTTCATTTGCCGATTATGCGCCTGTGTTGAGTTGTGTCGTGCCTGGCCTGACCATGCCACGTGTGAATCCTCAAGCCCCGGTCAAGGCCATGAAACAGGGCTACTTCTGTTTTGGTGGGTATTATAATGCCACGGCTGATGGCCTGTACGGATTCAAACTGAATTCCTGCGGACCTGTGCAAATGACCGTCGCAGGTCAGGCCTTGATTGATGTATCCGGTCCCTATGGCCATTCGCAACAGGATCGCTTTGGCCTGATGGTCCTGGCCAGGGGGCTACACGAAATCTATGTGATGGTGTGTGACCCGGTGTTCTGGAAGGGTGAGCGTGAGGCACCGTATCAGGTGGCCTTGTCCGTTATGAAACCCGGGGACGCACAGTATCTGCCCTGCACCAACGATCTGAAGCACAAGCCTGAAGCGGGATTTGCCCTGCAGTCCCCTGTGCCTGTGCCCAGAAGTCAGGCCGTGCATCTGGGCCAGGTCACTCCTGGGTTGGTGATGACTGCCTATGATCGCAGTGTTCTGTGTCGAGTTTTGCCAACCAATGGATTGCCTGTTTCACACCTTGCTATTGGGTCTGGCGAGACACCTTACGTGGTGCAGCCGGTTTTGTGTTTGGAGCCCAGTGATACGGCCGCCTGCTTGAGAGAGTTCAAGGGGCATTTTCTGGCTGATCAGGCCGGTGTGTACGAGTTCAGTCTGGATCGCAAAGGCGGTAATCAGTTGACCATTGGGAATCATGTCATTCTGCACAACAATGTGATAGCGTCTAAATTGTCAGGCAAGATCTATCTGGGACAGGGTGCCCATGTCTTCTCCTTGCGTCTGGCTCAGAGCAAGGCCATTTGCCACGTGAAATTGCCTGGAGCGGCTAACTTTGTGTCCGTCAATACAGGCATGTTTGTCAGGCCTCGACATATTCAGGTTTCTGAGGATGGTCGCCTGGTTTCACACGTGGATGGCGAAGCACTCACCGGTCCGAACTTTGAAGTCAGAGCCGGGCATCTGGTGTCAGGCAAGGTGGGCAGTGCTATTCAGTTGAGTGGCAAGGGATCGAGTCTCATCCTGAAAAACATCCCCAGCCCGGAAGATGCTCTAACTATAAGTTTCTGGCTGCGTATAGAAACGTCGTCTGATGTCGCACTTTTGGAATCAAGCTGGGAGTCACATCCTGCGGCCCGGTTGCGCCACTATCAGATGCAGACCTCGTTTTTTCGGGGGTCCGAGCCAACAAGTTTTGACCTGCGTCAAGTGGATGCAGACGAAGGGCAGTGGGTTCACATCGCATTAACGTATGATTCCCACAAAACGTGTCTGTATGTCAATGGTGAACTACGTGACTGGACACCCAAAACAGTCAAGGAAAGGCATGCCCATGTAAAGGATATCACCCTATTCAGAGACCTGCATGTCGCTGTGGATGAACTGCGTGTGCACAACAAGGCGTTGTCAGATAAAGAGGTGGCGGTCTTGTCTAGATGAGTCTTCTTACCCAGGATGAGAAATATGTCACCCAGGCTGTCAACCATCTCAAGGCCTGGCTCTAAAAAACCAGGATTACCTGGACCTGGGGAAAGGCCTGGAAGCAGATCCCAA
Organism: uncultured Pirellulales bacterium; assembly: GCA_964494325.1. GTDB lineage: Bacteria > Planctomycetota > Phycisphaerae > Sedimentisphaerales > Anaerobacaceae > JAIPFM01. The sequence continues at coordinate 91,700 of CAZBTJ010000001.1, read as the reverse complement.
GACCTTTGAGGTCCTGCGTAATCTCCCCCTGCGTTTTCCCTTGTTATGGATCACCCCGGAGCTGCGTGACTAATCAGGGCCAACTAGAAAATATTTCACACAAGAATATTTTTTAGCGAACTATTCCTCACGCCCATTCATCTGTATGATGTGATCGATCAATAGGATATCCTACAGGTGAACCTGAATCGTGGAAAGTGAAGAAATACATTTAGTTAACGCAGCTCGTTGCGGTGACGCTGAGGCCTTTGGCCGGCTCTATGAGTCGTACTACGCCACCATGGTCTGGTTGGCCTATGCCATCCTGTTGGATCGGAATCTGGCTGAAGATGCAGCTCAGCAGGCTTTTGTGAAGGTCGCTGAGAAACTGGGAGACTTAAAAAATGTCAATCGCTTTGGCGCCTGGCTGGGGCGAATCTGTCGCAATGAAGCGTATCAAATGATGCGTAATCGCCAGCGAAGACAGGTGTCTTTGACGCCGCAGCATGAACCTGCGGTCACTGAGGACCCTGCCAATGCCAGCGATAATGAGCATGCAGTCAAGGCGGCAGTGGATAAACTCCCGGCCATGTACAGACAAATCGTGGTCCTGCACTACTATCAGCATCTGGACTATCAACAGATCAGTCAAGTCCTTGGCATCGCAGACCCCACTGTGCGTGGCAGACTCTTCAGAGCACGCAGGAAGATCGAAAAAATGCTCCGGAGAAACGGCTTTATGGAGGGCAAATACTTATGACCAGTCCTCAAGACAAACACTGGCTGGACACCGCCATCGAAAATACAGCCCCCGGAAAGCAACCCGAACCGGACTATAAGACCTGGCAGCAGAAGCACCCCCAGGCCCTGGCATCTCTACTTCAACGAGCCCAAGAAAATGTTCGACCACGCACCGACCTGTCGGCCGTGATCGAGCTAGGGAGACGTATTATGAGAAGCCCCATCACAAAACTAGCCATGGCCGCCGTATTCATTGTAGGCTGCTTGTTCCTGGCACGCCATCTCAAGGGTGGTGATACGGTGCCTTCGCCGAAGCCGACAATCGTCAAAGAGATCAAGCCCGAAGAAACACCATCCAATGAATCTACCCTGGCACGGACCCTGTACGAACAAAAAGACTTGCCCGGCCTGCTGGCTCTATTGGAAACCGGCCAGGAGGCGACACAGATTACAATTGCAGAACTTCTTGCCGAGATCGGCGACGGATCAACAATCTCTGCATTGCAGAGGCTGGCAGATACGCTGGACAACACAGAACTCCGAACTGCGATACAAGTCTCAATTTTGACTATCCAGAAGCGTTTGAATCTGGTTGGGCCGGAGGACCTCAATGAACTGCCGTCTTTAGACCCCAATGTCCAGATCAACCGGGAGGTCAGTGTGTCGGACAAAGGTCTGCTCTTGACCCTGCTGGATGCCGAGACCGATCAGCCAGTTCAGGGTGTGCCAGTCAAGGTGACGTATCGCTATGAGCAGGCACAAAATAAGGAAGAGATATTGACCGCAAATACTGCAGGCCAGTGTCGATTCACATGGGAGGGAGAGGCGCCGGACAGTCTCTATATTCGGATACTGAGCCCGGCCCATGTGTATAAGATACTTGATTGGAATCCGGGTAGAGATGGCATTGCCATACCGGGGTCATACATGTCGTATTTGAATCAAGGGGTGACCATCGGAGGCACTGTCCAGACCGAGACTGGCGACCCCATTGAGGACGTGGTGGTGAGTGTGGGATCGTCCATTCGCGCGGGGCACAAGACCGAACGGGACACGACCTTTTCCAGCCGGCGTCAGGTTCGAACTGACGCCCAGGGCCGATGGACCTATGAGCACTTTCCACCAGACGGAGACCCCAGTGTCAAGGTTAAACATCCTGACTATGTCAGTACCCAGCGCACAGTGTGGAGTCCCTCCATGGAGGCACTTCTAAACCGATCATCCATAGTCCTGATGTGCCCAGGTCTGACTCTAACCGGCTGCGCTGTGGATACACTGGGATTGCCTGTTGAGGGTGTGGAGGTTTTGCAGGGATGGGACTACTGGATTGACAAGGATCAGACGATCACGGATTCAGAGGGGCGGTTCAGCTTTGATCGCCGCATACCTGGGCCGACAATCCTGACAGTCGTGATGCCAGGCTATGCCCAGGATATGCAGGAGATACAGGTTACAGAGGGCATGTCTGATATTGAATTCGTGCTCCAACCTGCGAGTCTATTGATGCTCCAGGTCAACGATTCGCATGAGAAGGCTATTCAAGGCTGTTCTGTGACGGCCAGGGCCTGGCGAAGGATGGAGTATGCCAATGATCGAAGCCATAGCATTCGTGGCAAAGCCCTGACAGACAAGGCAGGTAGGGCGGTCCTCTATGATCTGCCTTTGGATGAAGTGCTTTATGATATTCAAGCGAAAGGCTTTGCATCACTTGACGACTATGCGTTGACCGCCTCTGGACACGTACAGACCGTGACGCTCACCCCACAGGGCAAGCTCAAGGGTCGTGTGCTGAATGCCGAGACTGGCGAGACGATTTCTCAGTTCACTCTGGACGAAGGCATTCAATGGAACCCGGATGAAAGGACCGTGTGGCAGGACAACACCAGGCACGTTACTAATGGCCAGTATGAGATGACATTCCGCTATCAAAATCGGGGCATGGCACTTCGTTTTGAGGCCGAAGGCTATCTGCCCACAGAGACAGACGTTTATTTCAACGATGGGACCGAGATTCTCAAGGATGTCACCCTGACAAAGGGGACAGAATTGAGTGGGTGGGTCATGAATCCTGATGGGACGCCATCGCAAGATGCTAAGATGCTCATTGCCACAGCCCGGGGGGGCAATGTTGTACGTGACGGTGTGATTGAAGATGTAAGAGAATCCTGGCGCATGGTGTCTCTGGATGAGAACGGACACTTCTCTTTTGCCGCTCCCAACGAGGCATTCAAGGTGGTGGTTGTCAGCGAGCTGGGCATGGCAGAGGTCAGTGAAGCCCAGTTTCTAAATGATTCGAAAATCCGGCTTGAGGCTTGGGCTCAGGTGGAAGGTCAGGTGTCGACTGGAGACCAGCCCGCTGCAAATCAGACGGTTAGTCTCAGGCGGCCAAGTGACTTCAGGAATCCTGATGCCGTACGAGTTTCAGACCCCAAGCAAATGCGCACGGATGCAGAGGGGCGATTCGCCTTTACCAAGGTCAAGCCGGGTACCATGACAGTGCGGTCCCAGGATCGGACAATAACCCTTGAAGTCAACGCCGGAAAAACCACTGAGGTTCAACTGGGCGGCGGAGGACGGAACGCAGTGGGAAGCCTTGTCTTGTCTGAAGCGTCTCATGGTCTTGACACTTCCAAGTGTCTTGTGTCGATTCGATCTGCCCAGGAAATTCCCACAGAGCTGCCTTTGGTCTCTTTGCCTGAGGATTATTTGCTTATGGATGGGGCTCAGCAGAGCCAATGGCGTCAAGCCTGGTTTCAAACAGACGAAGGGCGGGCGTATGGGCGGATCTATAAGCGAGTTCAGGCACTGAGAACGCCTGCACCCTGTATTGTCAATCTTGAGGCCACAGGCGAGTTACTCATTGAAGATGTTTTGCCCGGTTACTATGAATTGGTCATCCGCCTCGACAATCCGAACCGAGGCTTTTGGGGAGACCGGGCTCTTGTTGGACGTCTCGAGCATGCATTCAGTATTCCTGACGCGGGTGATGATGACTATTACACGGTGCCTGTTGATCTGGGCGTTATAACTGTGCCTGTCGTTTTGCCTGTGCGACTCGGTCTTATTGCGCCTGAGTTTTCTATGACAGGGCTGGACGGTCGTTCCTGTTCTCTGAGTGATTTCCGTGGAGGATGTCTCCTCCTGGATATCCCGGCAGAGGGGATTGTGCCTGATCAAGAAATCCGGAAACGTGAGATCCTGAAACAACTCCAGGCCGACTATGGAACCAGTGGAGAATTGACTGTTTTGAGTGTGATGCCTTCGGTATGGCCGCACGCCAACATGTTTGGGCCGCTGAAGAACCTGATGACCTGGGAAGGGCTCAACTGGACTTTCGGTGTCATAGACCAGGCTCATCGGAGGACTTTTTCCAACGGGTACTATCGTTGGGGCCGCAACGAGAAAGAAGATCGCTACCACAGCCCGATTCTCATCGCACCCGACGGTACCGTGTTGGAACTGGATATCCCTTTGGATGAGCTTTTTCAGACGGTCCAGCAGGCCCTGGAAAAATAACAGACTCTTTTGGACATTAGTGGGTATTTATCCAAGGCCGAGCCCAACTGCTCGGCCTTTTTTTATGAATTTATCACACCAATTAGACCCTTTCGCACCTGGACCGTGTTATATTGGTGACAAACGTGCAATACTTTAGCCAAGTGAAGCACTTTGCTAAAGTGGTTCACGATTCATGGTTCACGGTCGATCGAATAAGCCAGTCTTTACAACGGTCCCCCCCCGCAAGGGATGGCGAGGCTCCGGTTTCTTGGTGGACGTGAACGGTGACCTTTTAAATCGTGAACCACACTTTTGTTTTGTAGTGCTAAAGTGTTATCAATGAGCGCGTCTCCTCTACTTGTTGATTGAAACAGCAGCTATCGCAGGGCCAGAAGCGGACTCTTTTCGTAGTTTCCCGTACGGGATATATTTTTTGACAATTCACGAAAAGCTGTCTATTGTTACTGTACGGGAACAAAGTATGAATAGTAGAGAAAATGAAATTAGTCTTCAGTCTGTGCTGGATATTGGCCAGTACATTCGCGCCATCCGAAAATCACGCACTATGACCCAGGCTGATCTGTGTGATATCAGTGGTGTGAGCAGGCGGTTCATTTCTGAACTTGAAAATGGAAAGGTCACGGCTGAAATCGGCAAGATACTCCACGTGCTTCGGTGCATTGGCTGCGACATGACATTGAGAGTGCGGAGATTCCCAAACAATGGCTGAGCGGCTTTATGTGTACTATGAGGACCAGGAAGTCGGCGTTCTTCGACCGGACGAGAAGAAACGTCTTTCATTTTCCTATTCTCACACCTGGCTGTCTGATTCGAAAATCAATTTTCCTGTATCGCAATCCATGCCTCTGCGTGAGGAGGCTTTTACCTCCATGGCTCATGCCTACTTTACATTCCATTTTGAAAAACAGGTCACAGGCAAGGGAGTTAATGATCAGGGTGAGCCGTCGTATGTGTGGGTGCCCATATATAGGACGGCTCGGTAAAAGTAGTTCAAAAGTGGGTGTTGATTAGGAGTAAGTTGGAGTATGCGTGGAGCTCAGACAATCTTATACTGAGAACCAGGGCCGTACTGCAACAGTATTATGTGTATAGAAATCATTGCCGCCGTAAACAAGGGTTGCTGTAGATAGGGGTTGGTTAGCTTGTTGGCACCACCAGTGAAGTGTATCAAACATCCCTGAAGAAACTGTTTGGCCTGCTTTGATTTCAACCGGATAGAGATCAGTACCGTCCTCAATGAGAAGATCGATTTCGTGACCTGTTTGATCTCGCCAAAAATACAACGGGAGCTGTTGGCGGTGATGGTGGTATTTTTTTGCAGTCTCAGAAACAATTAAATTTTCAAATAGTGCACCTCGCAAAGGATGCGTTTGCAATTGATCGATCGTGCGGATTCCTAATAGATGACATACGAGGCCTGTATCATAGAAGTAGATCTTGGGGCTCTTGATAATGCGTTTGTTGAAATTGCGATGATGTGGTTTTAGTAAGAATACCAGGAAGCTTGTCTTGAGTACAGAAATCCATCGTTTGGCTGTATCAACCGAAATACCCAGGTCATTGGCTAATGCTGAATAATTGAGAAGTTGGCCGGTCCGCCCTGCTACAAGGATCAGGAACCGTTCAAACCGTTCAATGTCACCGACGTTGACCAATGCTCTTACGTCACGCTGTAAATAGGTTTGGACATAATCAGGTAGCCAGACTTCAGGGGGGATTGCTTTGTTATGGATACGAGGATAAAAACCCTTGTGTATGGTTTCCAATAGGTCGAAGTCTGTGGTTTTGTTGGTAAAAATAGACTGGGGTGATTGAGGGGCAACCTGGCTTTTTTTTTCAAGTTCGGTTCGTTCAAAGGGCATTAGATGAAGAATCCCACAACGTCCAGCAAGTGTTTGCGAGACTTTCTCCATTAATAGAAAATTTTGTGAGCCAGTCAGTATATATTGCCCAGGGGCATCAGACATGTCTACCGCAGTTTGTATATAGGAAAAAAGATCTGGGGCTCGTTGTGCTTCATCGATAATAACAGGGCTTTTGAAGCGATCCAGGAAGCCTCTTGGGTCATCAATAGCCAAAAGACGGTTATCGGTCTCTTCAAGTGAAACATAAGTGTAATCTGGGAAAATTGATCGTACTAAGGTTGTTTTTCCGGACTGTCGTGGCCCCGTCAGTGTAAGGACTGGATAGTACTGAGCGTCTCTTATTAAATATTGACCTAATGTTCTTGTAATCATATAGTAAATTTACGATTCAATCGTAAATTTGTCAAAAAGAAAGCAAGAGAAATGGTATTTCCAATAAAAAAACCTATAAATGGGCATAGGAATTCGGTGAATGGTCGACACGCTGTGTGTAATTACGACCTGGACCGCTTTTTCGAGGATCTCGATTTTACTCTCTTGGAGCCCTGTCCCGATTTTGATTTGCCAGCCTCTTAAAATAAAACTGGAGGTGGTCACCGATCTGCCCGCCAGCTTTGCGACAGAAACACGTTACCTTCTTAGCATGCCCGTTGCCTTTGCTGTACGTACTGTGGCAGCTGGAGATCTGTTTGTCTGTAAGATGCGTGCGGTTCTCTGTAGCTCGACATGGTTTTAGAGGGTCGCCAGATAGTCAGCGGGTCTCATTATCGGGATGCCTCTGAACTTTCCCATTGACAGCAGGTGAGTGTCACCGGATATGATGCTGTCGACCTGGGCTTGCACAGCACATTCAAGAAAATGGATACTACGATCTTTCAGACATTCACATCGGTTTGGTTACCCTTACCGTGTCGAAGTTTCATCAGATATTGAAGGATCAGGATGTGACACTGTTAACAGATGATCCTGTGGAGTTGAATATTACCATTGACTAATATGGGCTGGTGAGGCGGAGTAAGGCACCCTCACTTGTAGACATCTGGTGCTCTGGTCAAGGCCTGCAATTCTCTACATAAACAATTGATCGATCTGTGTTATGGGCAATGTCCAAATCGTGTCTTTGATGGGGTAGCTTTCTTGGCCCGGATAGATGACATCAGCACTCGGGGCAGACTATTGAATGGCAGCCTTGCACTGAGAGAGAAGCCCAATGCAGGGATGTTTCCGGTTGGCACAGTCTGCCTGAATCATTGCGTATTCTTTTTATGCAGACAAATTGAAGGCTCGACATTTCTCATCCAGGGATTTAATAATATCCTGAACCATCCCAACTTCTTTTTCGTCAAAAAGCGGTTCTCCACATTGTTCACAAATCCAGGCAGGTACGTTGTCCAGAGTCACGTGACAGTCTTTGCGATCAATGTGGAGTGGGGCCGAACCTCGTTTCATTTCTCCTTGACAATGAATACACTTCATCGTTGAACCCTTTCTTTGAAATCCGAACTCCATTCCTGAGGGTCCGGGAGATAGGCTGTGATAATTGCCAAATATTCGTCTTTGGGAGCACAAACCACGTGCAATGGTCTATTCTGGTGACCACGTCCCAAGATCAAGCTGCTATGGCCTCGAGCGTCTTCCGGGTAATCCTCAATGATTTGGCCATTCTCAATGACCATTCTAACTTCCACAGATTCAACCATACGATCGGGTCTGGTCATTTGGCGAACAGCATGAGGGAGAAAAAGCATCATTTTCTTGCCCGCATCTTGTATAAGCATTCTCATTTCAGACTCACCAAGCATGATATTAGGTTACTTGTTTTATCTGGATCAATCAATACAAATCATTTATGTCAGAATTACCCATTTTCAGTATACTAAACGCCCGGTTCATCCAGTCTTATGGGTGATTGTTGGTTATTGGGTCATTGTGTATGCACGAGACGAAAAACCTGGTCAGGCGGTTTAATCAAGGGGATGTTGAGTCCCTGCGAGGGATGTACGACCTGTTTCGCCACGATCTGATGACCCTGGCCATGGCCCTGCTGCGGGAATCCGCCGGGGCTGAGGATGCTGTGCACGAGGTATTTGTTAAGATGTTGGCTTCGCAGCACAAAATTCGCATTCGTGGCAACCTGCGTGGCTATCTGTTGACTGCCGTGGCCAATACCTGCCGGGACATCCTCCGTAAGGGCAAGGTTGTGGTTGTGCCTGAACAATCCAAGGGCTGCTGGCAGGAAGGGCCTGAAAGGGCAGTGGTCTTGAACGAAGCGCAGCAGCATCTGGCTGTTGCTCTGGAGCAATTGCCCTATGAACAACGTGAAGTGCTGGTATTGCGATACTTCGGTGACTTGAAATTTAAGGCGATCGCTAAGTCACAGGGAGTGTCAATCAATACTGTCCAGGGTCGTTACCGTTACGGCCTGGAGAAACTTCGGTCTTTAATGGAAGCCATAAAATGAGACCGACTGAATTAGAAAAACTCTTTAAAACAATGCGAACTGAGGCACCGAGCCGTTTGGACCACAGGGTCTACGACACCATTGATAATGCCACCAAGCAAACGGTCCATAGTCTCAGTCTATGGAGAAAGATTATGAGAAGTCCCATCACAAAAATAGCGGTCGCCGCCGTGTTTATTGTAGGTTGTCTGTTTCTGGCACGTCATCTCCAGGGTGGGGATAGTGCGCCTGAGCCACAGCCCAATATTGTTAAGACCGTTGAACCAATTCCCTCAGAGGAAGATCAGCCTGAGAAAACGCTGACCAACGAACTCGCCCTGGCACAAAGCCTTTACGTGCAGAAAGACCTGCCCGGCTTGCTGACTCTACTGCAAACCGCTCAGGAACCTACGCAAATCGAGATTGCAGAGTTTCTTGCGGAAATAGGTGATGCATCCGTGCTCCCTGCTTTGCAGAGACTTGCGGATCAATGGCAGGGATCCATTGATGAGAATCCGTTTACTGCGACCATTGATGCCATTGAGTTGAGAGAAAATAAAGAGGCTGAGGGCACGGTTGGCGAGTCTGCTTTGACGCTGTTACAGTCAAACCCGGAGGTTTCCCAAACCACCACGTATCAGGGACTGGTTCATGATGAATCTGGTCTTTCATTGGCTGTCGTAAAGGTCTGGGGGCATAGCGTGAGTGGCGAAATGCAATTTCGAGTGATAAGCGAGGAGGCGGTGACTGATCAGCAGGGCCGGTTTATTCTGAAGGTTACTCCTTCTGATTACCCTGGTCATATGGGTGTGTTTCTCTATTTTGATCATCCTGATTATGGCGTGTGGTCGCATCAGGTGTTTTCTGGGACAGGTGACGATCAAAGTGTGACTTTGTACCCCTCTGAAAGGGTGATGGGCACGGTCGTGGATTCTGCGGGTGATCCTGTGGCTGGAGCCCAGATCGAAGCGTCAGTTCAGATCCCCAATGAACAGGAAAAGGATCGACAGATGCTTCTATGGGCTATGAACGAAATGGCCGTTTACACCGATGAGCAGGGTGTTTTTGTGATTGATCGGTTACCCCAACCCAGCCGAGTTCAGTTGCGAGTTCATGCTCAAGGGTTTGCAAGTTTCAAAACCGGGGAATATGTTGCTGACCAGTCGCTTTACGCCATAAAGGCTGGTGATCGAGAGGTTGAAATTACCCTGGTACCGGGGACTGCAGTCATAGGACGCATCGTGACCGGGGATGGTAGTCTGTTTACAGAGGGTGCTGTTCTGTCCATTAAGTCTGTGGAACGGTTCGTAAAGGTTGATACGTCTGGGCATTTTGTGATAGAAGGCCTGCCCACAGGAAAGCATCGTATCAGTATTTCAGATTTTAAAGGCAAAGAACTCTGTGCGGATGCGACCATAGACATTGATCCATTGCAACCGATACCAGAACTGGTGTTCACCGTTCAAGAGACGGTTCCTGTGACCATTTTTGTGAACGACAGCCTGGGTGGTGATCCAGCGGCTGATACGAAAGTATATGCTTGTCTGGGGGACGATGTCAGTACCACTGTGGGAAGTGGTCGCACAAATCAAGCTGGGCGTTGTCAGTTAAATCTGTATCCTGGTGACTATCAACTTAAGACCGAGGGTTGGAAGAATGGCAATGTGTACCTGTTCAAGGAACCTCTGGCTGTATCAGTTGAATTGCCCATGGATGATATTCATATCACCATTCCCACCAGGCCAATGATAAAGGGGCGACTCATTGATGCAGAGGGCAATCCTGTTGAAGGTTTTGTACGTCACTATGTAGAGCTTGAGCCCACAGATCCCAACGGGTTTTTCGAGATGCCCGAGCCCACGGGTACGCCCCAGAGACCCCACTTTATATCGACCTATGATGAGAGCAGGAAGCAAGGCAATCACTTCTTTTTAAGAAAGGGAGATATTAATGATGAATGGGTCGTTATTGTTGAGCTTTTGGCTTCTTTGAGTGGGCGTTTTGTAGACACAGTGGGCCATCCTGTGACAGATGTGACCATGTCGCTCTTTGCTCGCACGGAAGGCTATGGCCAACAGTTGCCTTTTGATCCTCAGGTTGATGTGAATGGGTGTTTTGCCTGGGAGGACATTCCCTATGCAGTGCCTCTCAGTCTGGAAGAGGGACAAGGGTTAAGTAGTCTCGGGGTAAACGTAAACATTGAGCCACTGGCTCCAGGGCAGGATTATGATGTAGGTGATGTTATTCTTCATGGAGTGGGCAATCTTTCGGGAACTACAGACTGGACAGGTTCTGTGAGTGGTACAATACTTGATGAAGAAGGATATCCTAAGGCGGGGATACGGATTGAAACACGTGTTGACACAAAGACGTTTCAGGACATGACCAACAGTCAAGGGCAATTCTCGTTGAGAGGATTACCCAAAGGTGACTGGGTTGTGATTCAAGGTCAGGTTCCTGGGTATGGCCACTTTTCCGAAACGGTCCTTCCAGATGTCAATGACTGTAATATTCAGATATTTCCCCAGGGCTGGGGTCTTCTCGGTAAAAAGGCCCCTGAGCTTTGTGTCGAGACATGGATCAATAGCGATCCGGTTTCCATGGCCCAGCTTGAAGGACGGGTCGTATTGATCCAAACAGGCGTTTCAGTGACAGGCTATTCGCAAAAGCTCGATGTGATGAATAGGCTGTATGAAACGTATCATGCCCAGGGCTTGGAGATGATTGCTGTGCATCATCCCCTGCATTTTAACTGGGCTGCAGACATCACTGAATCTTACGTGGTTCAATTTGTGCAAGACAACCGGATTCAATTCCGCTTTGGTTTAGATGAAAAGGTTGAAGCCGTGAAGCATCTGCTCAAGAAGGAGCATCAGAATTGCGGGGCCATGTCTGCCCTCTACGATGCCAAGGAATCAGCCGCCCTGTTTCTAATCGACAAGACAGGCAACGTACGCATTTCCCCCACTCCAGAGAATCTCGAAGCCTGGATTAAACAACTCCTCGCAGAATAGGTTGATTTTTACCGACCCACCAAGGCCGAGTCGGAGAGCTCGGCCTTGGTAGTGTTGACAATTTAGAGGTCTGATAAAATTGATAGCTTTGCGTTTCGATTGAAGTAAACAGCTTGTAAGATGTTTAGGGGGACGAGCTTAGCTTTTTAGAGCTGCTTTTATGTGCTTTTCTTTGTGATTATATTGCTATATAAAGCAGTTAAAAACGACATCATGATGTTGGTAATACCTTGATTTTATGTCATTGGCCTGTTCCCGCGAGCATCCTTTCTGTGCCTTTGCTGGGAATGGTGACCCTGTAATTGTCAAGCGCAACGCATGACTGTCCCGGTTGATAGCAGTCGATTAGAATCGTACGCAAAGGCAGAAATGTTGGAAGCTTAGGCGTAGGAGTAGAATACATTGACTTGAAAATATGTGAGCCGATGTCGATAGGTGTTTTTGCCGTTTTTAGGTTCATGGGTGTTGATCGACTGTAGGGGTGGGACACCTCTTGGCAGTAGAGAGGTTCTGCTAAAAAATTAGCAGGGCTGTTAGGGAGTTCGGTTGGTTTGTGTGCTGGCATGCTGAAGTCTGACGGTTAACGTGTGAGGTGCGAAATGCGTGCCAGGAGAACAGTTATTTGTGGTTCGAATGTGCCCGCAACATTTTCTGTTTACTTTGTGTTCTTGTGAGCTAGTGGTAATCATACCCAACTTGCCGGAACGGCAAATGCCAGGCGTTAGCCGATTAGTGGAGGTTAGTGAGAATTAGTGGTTCAAGAATCCCATTCGAGCAAAGCTTGAACTTTTCTGCGCTCCTCAGTGTCTTTCCGTGACAAGCCACTGGTCTCTCCTTCAAGGGTTATGGGGGGCATAACAATAGAGACAGCGGGTGATGACGAGAAGCTCCACAAAAAATGTAATTACAGTTTAAATTGCATGTGGTTGACAGCGTCTAAAAGGTATGATAGCGTGTTGCATTGTGGATAGGCCTTGACAGTATTCAGGGTGTGATGACTTCAGCGTGAGTCTGAATGTGCTCTGAAATGAGATAAACGGGTTTGATGGGAGATGTATTATGGCAGCACTGTAGTTATGCCTATCACATGCCATTTCAAAATTATGCCTTGTCAGCCATGCGTGGCCCTGAGATGGCCATCCTGGCAGACCGTAATCCCTGGATGGATCCTAAACGTGTGACTGATCCCAATTTGGGTTGGGATACATATATTAACGGTGGGGCAGAAGCAGCAAGCAATGGCAACTCCGATGCCCATCAACGCCAGGGGCAGCATGTGTTATTCCTGGACTTGCATGTGGCCTTTGAGACGCGCGCGACCTGCGGTGTGGAGCAGGATAACATCTATACGGTTGACTCGAAAAAGGACAGTTCCGAGATGCCCAAAGCGCCTAGTCCCAAGGTCTATGGCAAGGCCCGACCGGCCCATCGCAATGATTCTGTGCTGGTTCAGGGGATATGATTGGCCCGTGGGGAGGTTCAACCCATGGTTCTTTTCTGCATTTCCATGGTCCATTAAAAAGCTGAAAATGTGTTTTTGAGTGACCCTCAAGGGGCATTTCTGGTACAATACCGCTACTTAAATTATGTGCAAATTCTCCGGGGAGAGACAATTCGCCATATTTGAAATGATGAAAAGGATCGGTCATTTTCAGTTTTTGGAGAGTTTTTATGACAAGAGTCAGCAGTTTTCCTGCGAAGTTCCTGGTTATGATATGCGCCGTGGTTTGTGTGTTAAGTCCGAAAATTATAGCAGCAGCATCTGGGGAGAGGGCTTTTGTGGCCGGTCAGGTGGTGGTGACCTGGCGTGGTCAGGCGGATCGTTCATCCAGAGTGTCTGTGGTGAAAACTGACCAAGACGTGCTGTCTGCCTGTGAGACATTCAAGAAAGATCCGGCTGTAGCCTGGGCTCAGCCTAATTATCAGTATCATCCCTGTCAGCAGCCGAATGATCCCGATTTTCCGGATCAATATGCACACCAGTTGATCGAGATGAATCAGGCATGGGAGATCTCCACAGGCAGCCGTGATGTGGTGATTGCGATCCTGGGCTCGGGTGTAGATATCGACCATCCCGACCTCAAGGCCAATATCTGGAAGAATCCAAGAGAGATTCCCAATAATCGCAAAGACGATGATCAAAATGGATATGTTGACGATGTGTACGGGTGGAATTTCGAGCATGCTAGCCCAGATGTGACGCCGGATCAGTTCTCAGACGACATGTCTGGCCATGAGACCATGGTGGCCGGGGTTATCGGTGCTGTGGGTAACAATGGCCTGGGTGTGACAGGTGTCAATTGGCAGTGTAGCATGATGGTACTGCGATTGAGCATGAACTACACCTCTTCAGAGATTGCAGCAGCTTTGAAATATGCCGCAGACAACGGCGCGCAGGTTGTGAATATGAGTTTTGGGGGCAGTGCCACGGATTGGGATGATGATTTGGTTCTCATGCAGGCGGTGGAGTATGCGGTAGAGCATGGGCTGCTGTTGGTGGCCAGTTCAGGTAATTCCGACACGGGGACTCCTCACTATCCTGCGGCGTATCCCCATGTCATGGCTGTGTCATCGACGGATGGTGAAGATATGAAGACGGGGCACAGCACGTACGGTCCATGGGTGGACATGGCTGCACCGGGTACGGATATTATGACCACGGATGTGGACAGTCAATATATTGCCACGGCAGGCACGTCGTTTTCCGCACCCTATGTGGCTGCTGTGGCAGCCCTTGTGTGGTCGCATCGTCCGGATCTGACGGCCGTGGAGGTGCGTGCCATCCTGGAAAGCACGTCTGATCCCGTGTTTTACGATCAAGTTGATCCGAACCAAGGGTATATTGGCATGGGGCGTGTGAATGCCTACCGTGCCTTGCTGGCGGTTGATCAAGTGCATCCTCTTGGCCAGATAGTCACGCCGCTACCGCGGCAAATTCTGCCTGAAGCACAAAACTCGATGGTGGTGACTTTGCTGGTTCACGGCCAATCCTATGATTTGTCTGTGCGTCCCTACGGTGATTCTATCTGGACTACTATGGCGCAGGGTGAGGGTGGTTTGGATCCGAATGAGCAGGTGACGTTGCCTAGGGACATGCTGCCCAAGGGTGTGTATGAGATGCGTCTGACCGTGGTGTCTAATGGACACATGCACGAGGATCGCTCTATCTTTGGCATCGGGCAGTTGACGCACCAGATCTATTGGCCTAGGCTTGTCACGTCTGGGAATTACATAGACGAGATTTATTATTACAGCCCTCTGTGCGAGGACATCTCAGGCGACGGCCATAATGAGATCCTTCAGGCATCATTGAACTATGACACCAGCGACTGGTGGCCGATTTACAATGTCAACCTCTGGAATGAGCATGGCCTTAGCCTGCCCGGCTGGCCAGTGTCTCTGGATACGTACGATCCGCCCGTATGTCGTGTGGGTGATATTGATGGTGATGGTGATAACGAAATTGTGGCCGTGTGCTATTATGACGCCATGGTCTTTGCCTGGCATGTGGAGAGTGGAGAACCCGTGGATGGGTTGTGGCCTCTGTCGCTGAGTCAGTACTATTCGATTTCAGTTTCTCCAGTCCTGGTGGATCTGGACGGAGATGGCGATAAGGAAATTCTGGTGGGCTTGGACGGTACAGAATCCACCTCAGATGGCCTGTATGCCATCCAGGGCGACGGTACCTTCCTGTGGCAGCGACGGTATGTTGTCGGAGGCCCCATGGCTGTGGCTGATCTGGATCAGGATGGGGATGTGGAAATCGCCTTGTGCGGGTATGGCCCGGGCATGTCGAACATCTATACATACATTCTGAATCACAATGGCCAAATGGTCAAGCGGTGGCGGGGCGGTAGCGCCAAGGGCGTGGTTACGGTTGATATGAATGGAAACGGACAGGGTGACGTTGTGTTTTGTACCAAAGATAGTGTTGACGCTGTTTCTTTGGATGGCACAAAACTCTGGTCCACGCCCTTTGGCCCGATTGTGGATAGCGGGGGCGCGATGAGTGTGGGTGACCTGGACAGCAACGGTACCCAAGAAGTTTTTGTGAGCACCTGTGTGACGGATGATGCGTATACATACAGCCTGTTGTATGCCTTTGATCACACGGGCAGCCTACTGAGTGACCAGGGCTTCCCCAAATACCTGATGGGTGATGCTGATGAGTGCGAACCCCTGATCGCAGATATTGACCATGATGGGCAAAAGGAACTTATTGCCGGAGCTGGGGGGCTTCCCTATATGGCGTGGGAGGCTGATGGGTCTGTGACTCCAGGATTTCCCCTGCTCAGCGTGGCAAGTGACTACTGGTGTACACCAGCCCTCAATGATCTGGATCAGGATGGCGATCTGGAATTCATTGTGCCGAGTTATGATTACCGCTTTTATGTGATTGATATGGATGTCCCTTATGAGCCGGCTTTGATGGACTGGGCCATGGTGCGTCATGACCTCCAGGGATCGGGGTCGTTGACAGAGGCCCTGACTTGGGCTGCTATTGATGTTCCCAGAATTCTCAATGTGGGGGACACGCTGCTGATCTCATTGGGTGAGACAATCGCTGATTCCCAGTCTGTGTGGTTTTCAGTGGGTAATCTGCCTCAAGGGGCAATCTATGATGCCAATGCTCTTACTGTTGTGTGGAAACCGACCATGGATCAGGCCTTCCAGACCTTCAAGCTCCAGGTCAGTATCACTGATGGTATTCAACAGATAAGCCGGACATTTAGTGTGACCGTGCAGATGGAGGGGGTTTTGTACCTTTGCTCTATGGACGCCAATCCAAACTGGCAGCTCGATTCCGGTTGGTCCTGGGGTACGCCTTTGGGCCTGGGGTCCTGGGGTGGTGACCCGGTGTTTGCCTTTACGGGCACCTCAGTCATCGGATTTGCCTTGGAAGGTGACTATGCCAATAGTCTGCCGGCCCCTTTGTATGCCAGGACAGGCCCCATCAATTGTTCCGGGTATGAGAACGTGACCTTGAGTTTCCAGCGATGGCTTGGCATTGAAACGCCCTATGATCGGGCCACGATTGAGGTGTCCAATGATGGTGCGTTATGGACCGAGCTTTGGACTACGGATCAGGCGCATATCTCGGATCAGACGTGGCAGCATAGGGTCTACCAGGTGCCCGATGCCGTGGCCAGGGATCAGGCCACTCTGTATTTCCGATGGGGTCTTGGGCCCACCGATGATTCGGTGACCTATCCGGGGTGGAATCTCGACGATGTCATTATCTTCGGGGACCGAATTCTGAAATAAACCCAATATTCAAAGTCTGCTCTGTTTGGGCAAGAGTGCTTCTGATATCGGTCAAACAACATGTATCAGGAGGCCGGGGCTTAAGCCCTGGTCAGCAACGGGTAAACCGACAGGGTCTATTGGACGATATCAAGGCTATATTAATTAATATTATAGTCTGGTGATGTGTCTATGAAGAGTACCTGGGGGCCAATATGGTCGTGTCACCACTCAAGCTGGGCGGGTCTCAGATTGCCCGTATGATCCTGGGTGATTTTAAGTCCAAATCGAACATTCAAGAGCCTGTCTCGGAGATGGGCCAACTCATGATTCAGCAGGTTCAAAACACGCGGGATGTCCAGGTGAGTATTGAGGACATGCTGAAACAGGCCCACGGCCTTCTGGCAGTGGCCATCCAACGTGCGGATGGGCGCAAGGAAATCATGCCGTCTGCCCAGACCCAACTGGAACCTTATGATACCCTTTTTGTCTGCAGCGTTGAAAATGCCCCATGACGTGACTAATATGAATTATGCCAAAAGCCGGGCCTCTGGAACAATTCTCAGAGGTCCGGCTTTTTTTTTGTCAACCAGTATGCCGATACTCTCGTAATAGAGAGTAATTACAGTGGAAGACTCAATGCAACTTACGGATCGAGACTTGATAGACAGTTATGTGAGAGGGGATCGGACGGCTTTTGATGGCCTGATTCGACTGCATGGCCCGTCTGTCTTGGGGTATCTCAGGCGGGTGTGTCGCAGTGTTGAAGATGCCGATGATTGTTTTCAGGAGACATTTCGACGTGTGCATGAAAAAGCTCATACCATTAAAGGCAATACGTTCAAGCCGTGGCTGTTTCGGGTGGCTACGAATGTGGCCATGGATGGATTCAGGCGTCAAAAGAGGGAGAGGGCCGTGTTTTTGGATAGTAAACTAGCCAATTCGGACATGCCGTCTCCTCTGGATACCGCAGTGGATGCCTCTATCAGCCCTGAAAACGAGCTAATCCAGGACGAACAGGTCCGTCAGGTAAGACATGCAGTGGCTTCTTTGCCTGATCGGCAACGTACAACTCTGGTGTTGGCGTACTATCAAAAACTTAGTTATACCCAGGTGGCCGAGGCGTTGGGCTGCTCTGTGGGTACTGTTAAGACACAAATGTTTCGGGCGCTAAAAGCCCTGGCTGTAAAACTCCCTAATCCGAGTGACTCATGAAATCGCACATCACAGAAGAACAACTCATTCAATGGCTTTTTGACCTGATTGATCCGGTTGAAGCCAAGGCTATTGCTGATCATGTGATGCAATGTGAGGCCTGCTCACTACTGAAAACACGGATTCAGCAGACCTTTTCTCAACTGGACGTGTTGCAGGATGATCCCATTTTGAGTGAAGCCCTGATTCAGGAGACCCAGGCCAGTTGTCAATCAACCCCGGTTAAACTTGTAAATTGGTGGTGGTTGAGTCTGGCTGCCTGCCTTATTTTTGCTGGGTTGGGCAGCGTGGTTATGATGAATCGGCCAGGTAGTAGTTTCAAGCAGGGCGGTGAGATGGTCCAGAGCTTGAAGCCGGAGAAGCCGATTTTGGCACCCCATTTAGAGAAAACTGAGATGCTTGCCACGGACATGTCTCGGGCAAGCAAGCCCTCGGATCCTCAGCCAACCTTTGATCCTTTTGCCAAGACACCCTTTGCACCAGCCAGTGCCATTGAATTGGTCACCTTGCCCAGGCGGGAACATGTGCAGGTCATAATCTATAATGAAGAAGATTTGACTCTGGTACGCGAACAACGAAAGCTCACCTTAAAACGGGGCTGGAATTGGCTGCAGTTCATGTGGGCCAATACGAAGATTGACCCTACAAGTCTGGATCTGCAGCCCAAGCTGAATCAGGACAAGGTCACGGTGGAGCAGCTCGTGTATCCAGCTGGGCTTAAAGACATTGGGCGATGGCTCATCCGATCCGAAGTGGATGGCCAGGTGCCCTTTGAGCTGACCTACTTTACCAGCGGTTTGACCTGGCGATCTGTGTATATGGGGACTTTGTCTCAGGATGAAACGAGCATGGACCTGAAGTCCTATGTGCGTGTGGACAATCACAGTGGTGAGGGCTTTACAGATACGCAAGTGCGACTGATATTAGGTGACGTTCAGATGCTGAAGCCAGTTTCTGAGTTGGCAGATCAAGCGTGGGCGCATGATCGCCCCGTACAGAAAAGGCCTGTTGTTCGGAAAAAGAACGGAAAGCCAGACCCGTCAACAGTAAAGTTTCATGGATGGGATCGCAATACCGTTGTCACTTACAGTTGGAATGACGTGAGTTCGCTGAATCGCAGAGAAAGAAGCGAACCCAAAGAGGTCATTAAAAAGCGTTTGAGTGAATATGTCCTCTACACGATTGAAGGCAAAGAAGATCTTGACGACCAGTGGGGCAAACGCCTCCTGTCGTTTGAGGTAAATGATGTGCCTGTGGAAAGTCTGTATAAGTACGATGAGAGTCGCTGGGGTGAGCATGCCATTCGATTTGTAAGTTTTGCCAATGACACAGAACACAAGTTGGGAGACATGCCCATGCCACAGGGCAATATCAAGCTCTTTGGCCAGGCAAACACGGGCGGCCTGACTTTTGTGGGCGATTCGGAATTCAAGTATATTCCAGTCAACGACGATGTGATACTCAATATGGGGGCAGCTCGCTATGTGAAGGTGGAGCCGCTATTGATGGCCGTTAAGACCACGGATCACACGTTTGATCCCAATGGCAACCTCATCGGCTGGAACAAAACTAATCAATGGCACATTAAAGCAACCAACACACGGCCTGTACCAGTCAAGGTTGAGATCACACGGGCTCTGAGCACGAATAAGTGGACCATGGATCAATACAGTGACACCATGGTCTATGAAAAATATGATTTACGAAATGCCAAGTTTACACTGACTCTTGCCCCAAAAGAACAGAGACAAGAAACCTATACCGTGACCACGTATCACGGCATCAACAATCAAAAATCAGCAATCAAAAATTAAAAATGGAGAACGCCATGAAACTAACAAAAGCGATTCTAATCCTCCTGGTTCTGTGTCTTCTGGCCACACCAGCCCTGGCCCGAATCAAACTGGTGGCTTTACCCGAGCGTCAAGCCACAATCATTCGTCTGGACAATCCTGCCATTACGCTGATTGAAGAAGAACGTGTGCTCACCCTTCAGAAAGGCCTTAACAAGGTGGACTTTTCCTGGAAGGCAGTGAGTATTGATGCCGATTCCATTCGTTTGGCGATCCTGGACCATCCGGGTAAGGTCAAACTTCTCAACGTGAGTTATCCGCCCAATGAAGGGGCGCTTGTTTGGGAAATTGCCAGTGATGGTGACTACGCCGAACGCGTTCGTATCAGTTATCTACTACGCAATATTGATCGGTTGATTACGTACAAGGCCGTGGCTGACGAAGACGAGACCACTGTGAATTTGAAGAGTTATGTGGTGCTGCGCAACTTCTCTGGTGAAGATTTTGATCTGGCCCAAATCCAATTGGATTATGGCGAGGCATTTGAGCAGGGTATTGCCCATGAAGAGACCAAACAACTGCTCTTCCTAAAGGCCCCCAAGGTGCCGATTCAAAAGGTCTGGACGTTTGACTCGGCTTTGTTGCCCTGGGATGCAGAAAAACTCAACAACGAAAATGTGGGTATTCCTGTGAGCTATCGTTTTTTCAATAATGAAAAGAGCGGTTTGGGGCAATCTGCCCTGTGGGGTGGCAAGATGCGATTGTTCCAGGCGGATGGTCAGGAAAGTACGATTTTTCTGGGAGAAGACAATACGTCTCTGGTGCCAGTAGGGCAAAAGACAGATTTGACTTTGGGTGACAGTCGTGACATTGTGGTGACGCAACGTCGCATGAAAAATGAACGCACCAATATTCGACGCAACAATAACAACGATATTGTGCTCTACGACACCAACGAACGCATCACAGCCAAGATTGAGAACTTCAAGGACAAGCGGGCTGTGTTGACCTTGATCCAGCACATCGACGGCCAGTGGACCATGGGCCGCTGTACGATCAATGGCAAGGAAGCCACCTATACGAAAAAGGATGCGAGCACTTTGGTGTTCGAGGTTGAGTTGGCCCCACGCACAGCAGACGGTCCGTCTGTGCAGGAGTTGGATATGAACTATAAGAGACTGAATGTCCCTGAAGGACGTACGACCAGACTCATGCGTTAGTGAATCAACCTCAACAGCATCATAAAGGATAAACCTATGAAACGAATACTAGTTACAGTTGTGATTATTGCGTTGTGTGCAGGTTGGGCTCAAGCCAAGATAGATCTGGTGACATTACCCCAGCGTGATACGGTTCAGTTGACTATCTATAACTCCGCCGATCTGACACTGGCGAGAGAAAGCCGTGGGCTGGTGTTGACTGAAGGGGATAATCAATTACAGTTCTCCTGGGAAAACACGCTCATCGATCCCACAAGTTTGGATATGGTGCCTTTGGCCAAGGCCGGCCAGATTGATATTTCGAGTCTTGTGTTTCCACCTCGGGTAAAAAACCTGGGTCTCTGGAATGTGTCAAGCGAAGTCAGTGGTAGCGTGCCAGTGGAGATATCGTATCTGACCAGCGGCCTGTCCTGGCGTGCCTTCTACATGGGGACACTCACGCTGGATGAGCAGGCCATGCGTTTGCAGGGATATGTCCGTGTGACCAACAATAGCGGGGAAGACTATGAAAATGCCCAGATACGGTTGATCGTGGGCCAGGTTCACCTGCTGGATGAGATTTCAGAGTTAGCCCGGCGCGATGAGCCCTATGGACGACCTGGCAGTGACGCCATCACGCGCCGTATTGCAGGAGGCAGAGGGGGACAGCATAGAGGAGTGGTTATGGAGGCCATGATGGACGCTGCCCCGGCACCCAGGAGCGCTGGACGGGCAAAGGGCATTGAAAAGAAGAGCCTCAGTGAGTACTTTCTTTATACGATTGAAGGCACTGAGACGATTCCCAATGGCTGGTCCAAGCGTTTGATTAGTTTTGATGCGTCCGAGATTCCTGTGACTAACCTGTACAAGTTTGAAGCCGAACGCTATGGCGATTCTGTGGTTAGATTTCTGAGCACTACCAATGATACGGACCATAAACTGGGTACGTCGCCCATTCCGGGGGGGCAGCTCAAGATATATCGTGACCTGGGGACGCACAGTCATTTGTCCTATACGGGCGAATCTGCATTCAAATACATCCCAGTGAACGAGGACGTGGAATTAAATCTGGGTGAAGCCGCGGATGTAAAGGTCGAGCCTGTGTTGATGGCCATGCGCAAGGAAAACTTCAAGTTCGATAGGAATCGTAACCCTGATGGCTTTGATGACGTTCAGATCTACCGCGTGACGCTGACCAATACACGCGACATCCCCGTCAAGCTCGAAATCAAGCGTAACCTTGATACCCAATACTGGACACTTCAACATGAGGGGTTTTCTGGTGCGTATGAACGTGAAGATCTGGACACTATAAAATTCACTATCACGCTCGATCCCAGGTCTGAGAGCAAATTTGAGTACACAGTCCGCCTGTACAAAGGGACACGCCAGGAAGACTGGAACGAAAACTAGGCTTTGGAGTCAGCATGAAAACCTTTAGTATATTGATCATCATCGTAAGCTTGGCAGGCACGTGCCTGGCCAAGGTGGATTTAGTGACATTGCCTCAACGTGATACGGTTCAGTTGACCATCTATAACTCTGCCGATTTGACATTGGCTCGTGAGAGTCGCGGCCTGGTGTTGACCGAAGGGAACAATCAATTGCAGTTTTCCTGGGACAATACGCTGATTGATCCCACGAGCCTGGACATGGTGCCTTTGGCCCATGGCAGCCAGATTGATATTGTGAGTCTGGTGTTTCCACCGCGTGTACGTAACCTGGGCCTCTGGAATGTGAGCAGCGACATGGCGGGCAAAGTGTCCGTAGAAATTTCCTATCTGACCAGTGGTCTGTCCTGGCGTGCCTTTTACATGGGGACATTAACGCCGGATGAGCAGGTCATGCGTTTGCAGGGCTATGTTCGTGTCACCAACCACAGTGGGGAAGATTATGAAAACGCCCAGGTACGATTGATCGTGGGGCAGGTTCATTTGTTAGATAGCATTGCAGAGTTGGCCAATCGCCAGGAACCCTATGGAAAACCAGGACCAGAACTCAGGCTTGAGAGAGAGTCTCTGAGGCGTAGACCCAAGTCCAAGTCCGTGCTAGTGAGAGCACTTACCGAGGCACCTATGCTGTCATCAGTCTCTGCCAATGAAGCAAAAGACATTGAGAAGAAGAGTCTCAGTGAATATTTTCTTTATACGATTGACGGCACTGAATCGATCCCCAATGGTTGGTCCAAACGGCTGATCAGTTTTGATACGGATGAGATCCCTGTGGCCAATCTGTATAAGTTTGAAGCTGATCGCTATGGCGACTCTGTGATTCGATTCTTGAGCACTACCAATGATGTGGACCATAAACTGGGTACGTCTCCCATTCCGGGTGGTCAGCTCAAGATTTATCGTGACATAGGGACGCACGGCCGTTTGTCCTATACGGGTGAATCTGCATTTAAATACATCCCCGTAAACGAGGACGTGGAGTTAAATTTGGGTGAAGCCGCCAACGTGAAGGTCGAGCCCGTGCTGATGGCAACGAGCAAGGAGAACTTCAAGTTCGACAAGGCACGTGATCCTGATGGATTTGATGACGTTTTGACCTACGGGGTCACCTTGACCAACACGCGCGACATTCCGGTGAAGGTTGAAGTCAAGCGAAACTTTGATACCCAATACTGGACACTTCAACATGAGGGGTTCTCCGGTGCGTATGAACGTGAAGATCTGGATACTGTGAAATTCACCCTCACACTCGGCCCTCGGTCTGAGACTCAATTCAACTATACTGTCAGGCTCCACAGAGGGACACGGCAAGAAGATTGGAAGGTTCACTGAGTGCTTTTAGAGTGAATCGTTGTCAGAAGATGATCCGGACTTGCCTTCGCTGGGATCAGGTTCTGACAAGAAGAGGTCAAAGTCCGGGCCGAATTGTCTGAGGTAATGTAGGGCAAAGGCACGTTTGAACGTCAGTATGGGTAAGAGGACCAATGTGCCTATGTAAGGGATCATCAACATCTGATATATGGCGTTTCGGGTGATGAGTCCTAGGAGCAAAAAGGCAGAGCCGACCGCTATTGTCACCACGGCTTTGAAGAGCAGGTACAGAAAGATGTTTAGTTTAGACGCGCCGACCGTGCCCCAGACAACTGACCAGGCTGCGGTACAGGTCAGTGTGTGTTTGTGCATGACCGGGATGACGAAGTCATTTGTAAGCATATCGCAAATCAACAGCCCCAGGATGATGAGTAGTACTGGCATGAGGAATGCTGATTGAAGCAGCACTTGGCGTAAGTCCGATACTTGAAATGTTGGACCGGCCGCCGAAATGATGAGCCCCATGAAGGCAATGCACAACAGGATGCCTATGATGGCCAGTATGAGCCTGAATCTGAATAGGCTCGCTGCCAAATGTTGATAATAGTGCCAGGGATGGGTCACTTCATCTGAGTTGTACAAGACACAATGGTAGAACATAAAACGTCCCCGGCTGCTGATCCAGATGGCCATGACGGTAAATGCGATGCTGAAGATGAGAAGAGCACCGAGTAACGCGGGGTGAGAAGCCAAAGTATTTTGGACTTCATTGCGGGTGTCACTGTATTCTTCGCTTAAGAAATTGGGCCCACCGCTTTCAACCAGTGTGGCCAGCCATGCGCAGAGGCCTATGGCAAGCCAGCGGCTCAGGTTAAAAGGTGCAAACAAAATGGCCTTGGTGTGGCCAAGTGAAGGGACAACGTGGTCTATGAGGCTGATTGGTCTAGTATAGTCATTCATGTCAGGCGATAGTTTTATCCAGGAATTACGCTTAATGCAAGGGTGAATCTTGCAGACATACGCCCAGATCTTTATAATGGCCCCCATGACAACGAGAAGAGCTGCTTTTATATACGACAGTGCGTTAGAACAGTATCCATATCCGGATGGGCATCCCTTTAATACGACGCGTGCGAAGAAGACCCGGGCTCTTGCTCAATCCATGGGTTGGCTGACCGGTCCAGGGGTTCAGGAGGTGCCGCCCGAACCTGTGGATCGTCTGACTTTAAAAAAGTTTCACACCGCACAATATGTGCGTGCCCTGAAAAACTCATCAGATGGCAAATGGGACAGCAATGCCCTGAATATGGGCATTGGTTCTGATGACTGTCCTGTGTTTGAGGGGCTGTACGAGCAGGCTGTGTTGGCGATTGGGGCTTCTTTGGTGGGGGCACGCATGATCCTTGATGGTGAAATGGAAGTGGCCTTTAATCCCTCTGGGGGATTTCATCATGCCTTTCCAGAAAAGGCTGCGGGATTTTGTTATTTAAATGATTCGGCCCTGGCTTGTATGACCTTTGCCGAAGCTGGCAAGAAGGTGTTATATCTGGATATTGATGTACACAATGGTGATGGGGTGGCCTACGCGTTCAGGGATCGCAAAGATGTGATGACCATTTCTTTGCATGAAAACCCCAAGATTTTGTTTCCTGGTACGGGCTTTGAACATGAGATTGGCGAAGGCGAGGGCAAGGGGTATTGTGTCAACGTGCCCCTGCCAGTGGGGACCTATGACATGGTGTATCTCAATGTCTTTGAGTCTACCGTGCTGCCACTCATCAGGGCATTTGCGCCGGATGTATTCGTGCTTGAATTTGGGGCCGATGCCCTGGCAGGTGACCCATTAGCTCACCTCCAGCTGACCAATAATTCTTATTGTGACGTGATCGATCATTTGCTTCGTTTTGACAAGCCCATTCTGATGACAGGGGGTGGTGGTTACCATGTGGGTAATACAGTGCGAGCCTGGGCCCTGGGTTGGAGTGTATTGGCCGGCTTAGATGATGGGATTGATCTGTCCATGGGCATGGGGGGGGTCATGATGGAGAGCACTGAATGGCATGGTGGATTGCGTGACAGAGCGCTTGTGATTCCAGAGAAGCAGCGAACGTCAGTGAGTTCGGCGATCAACAAGACCGTGGAGACGGTGAAGTCTCTGGTCTTTCCAGTTCACGGGCTTCCTGTTTAGAGCCCAAAGTTCATAGTCCCAAGCCATTGGGATTGGCAAAAGTGAATAAAAAAAGCCCCGTTTGAATTCAAACGGGGCTTTTTCTCGTCTTGAATTGAAGCCAGCGTTATGTAGCCACAGTCTCTTGCTTGGGTTTCAGAACGAAAGCCAAACCAGCTGCGAGGAGACAGGCGATACCTGCCACGATAAACGCCGTTTTAAACGTGCCCATAGAATCCCAAACTTTACCTGCCATGATGGGGCCGAGAATGCCACCGACACCATAGGATGTAAAGACGGCGCCATAATTGGCTCCGAGGTTCTTGGCACCAAAGTTTTCCAGAGTCAGCAATGGGAACAAGGCAAAGTTACCGCCAAAGTTGAAGCCAATCCAGCAGGCTGCAAAGGCAAGTTTGCTTTCTGATGAGCCCATGCTGAGCAGAACAAACATCATGGCGCCCTGCAGGATGCACAGGAGCATAATGGAATACTTGGCAGTCAGTTTTTGCGAGATAGTGCCCCAGACAACACGGCCCAGGCCATTAAATAGAGCCAGTAGGCCTAGGGCTGAACCGGCCGCTGCTGCTGAGAGGCCGCCTTCGAGTGTGCCAAAATTTTTGAGACACTTGATGACCATCAAGCCACAGCCTGCGCTGAACACAAAAGCCAGCCAGATCATCCAGAACTGAGATGTTTTGATGATTTCGCTTTGAGTGAGGTCTTTGACGGTTGTTTTTGCAGCGCCTGGTTTGGCTTCAGGTGGATTCCAGCCTGCTGGCTTCCAGCCTGCGGGTGGATTGCTCAAGAGGAAAGCACCAAGTACGACACAGACGCCGAACGCAATGCCAAACATCAGAAATGTTTGGTTAATGCCCTGTTCGACAATCATATGTCCCCAGGCCCCTGCCAGCTTTACAAAGATGAAGGCGCCGGCGCCAAATCCCGCCACAGCCAGACCCGTGATCAGGCCCTTGAGGTCAGGGAACCATTTAACACAAGCTGCAATGGGGCATACATAGCCCAGGCCAATACCGGCACCGCCCACAATGCCGATGAAGATCAGCATCATCATGAATGAGGTCCCTGTAAATCCGGCAATGATGTAGCCGGCCCCCAGGACAAGGCCGCCAGCAATGGCCACGATTTTGGGGCCATATTTGTCTTGCAGACGCCCGGCCATGATCATGGTGAGGGCAAAACTTGCCAGTCCGGCAGAAAAAACCCATGACGTTTGAGTGGCAGAGAAGGCAAAGACTTGCTTATCAAATGTGGATCTTTCAAACGTACCAGACAGCCAGGCATCGTCCATGGTGGCCAGGAAACTTTTGACAGCGTCCTTGGCAGTGCCTATGGCTTCTTTGTCTGTGTCAGCGTTGGCTGCTTTCAGGGCATCGTTCAGTGTTTTGTACTGCGCCTTGGCCTGATCGTATTGACCTTGGTTCGTGACACCCAAGAGTGCCGGGCTTGATGACATAGCGACCTTGGGTGCGTCATTTTGGAGTGCCACTGTAAATGCACCCCAAGCATAAATGGCGCCCAGGCAAAGTTGAATAAGTAAAGCCCCGACCACAACAAGCCATCGATTCATGACTTTTTGTTCTGCCATGTTATTATCCTTTCTGTAAAAAAAAGTCGGACGCCAATCAGGTGTGACGGGCGTCCGACTTGAAATTCTCGAAGTTGCCCTGGCAGATTAGAGGCCTCTGCCTTGGATCAGTTTGTCCACAACGCCGGGATCAGCCAGTGTGGATGTATCACCCAGATTGTCCGTACTCTTTTCAGCAATCTTGCGAAGGATACGACGCATGATTTTGCCAGAACGAGTCTTGGGCAATGAGGAGGAAAACTGAATGGCTTCAGGTGTGGCAATGGGGCCGATTTCAGAACGAACGTGTTTGATCAGTTCTTTCTTGAGGTCATCGCTCTCTTCAACACCCTCGACCAGTGTGACATAAGCATACAGGCCTTGGCCTTTAATCTCATGGGGCACTGGGCAAACTGCCGCTTCAGCGACTTTGTCATGACCGACCAAGGCACTTTCGACTTCAGCTGTACCAATGCGGTGACCTGATACGTTCACGACGTCGTCGATACGGCCCATGAGCCAGAAATCGCCGTCATCATCAACACGGCAACCATCACCTGCAAAGTAGATGTTGTCGTACATGGTGAAGTAGGTGTCAATGAAGCGATTATGATCGCCCCACATCGTACGCATCATGCCAGGCCATGGCTTCATGATACAGAGCTTGCCGCCTTCATTGGCACCAGCCTGGCTGGCATCGTCACGCAGGACGCGGGCATCCACCCCGAAGAATGGACGACTGGCACTACCCGGTTTGAGTGTCATGGCACCGGGCATCGGTGTGATCATGAAACCGCCAGTTTCTGTCTGCCACCAGGTGTCCACGATCGGGCAATTGCCGTGGCCGATTTTTTCATAGTACCACATCCAGGCTTCTGGATTGATGGGTTCACCCACACTACCGAGGATACGGAGTGAATCGAGTTTGTACTTGGCAGGCCATTCAGGACCTTTGGCCATGAGTGCTCGAATGGCTGTGGGGGCTGTATAGAAGACCGTGACTTTGAATTTGTCGCATACTTGCCAGAAACGGCCAGCATCGGGATACGTGGGCACGCCTTCGAACATCAAAGAAGTGGCACCATTGGCCAGAGGACCGTACACGATGTAACTGTGGCCTGTGACCCAACCGATGTCAGCTGTACACCAGTAGACATCATCTTCATGGATGTTGAAAACGATTTCATGGGTGAATGCGGTGTGCAGGAGGTAGCCGCCAGTGGTGTGAACCACGCCCTTGGGCTTGCCTGTAGAACCGGAGGTGTAGAGAATAAACAGGGGATCCTCCGCGTCCATGGGCTCAGCTTCGCATTCAGCGCTGACTGTGGCCATTTCGTTGGTGTACCAGACGTCGCGGTTGGCTTCCATGTGGCATTCGTCATCAGTCACCTTGACGACCACACAGGTTTCAACGGTGGGGCAAGTCTTGAGTGCTGTGTCCACAATACCCTTTAGTGGAATAGCCTTTGAGCCGCGACGTGAGGTGTTTGTTGTGATGAGCATCTTACAGTCAGAGTCGTTGACACGTCCTGAGATGGCGTCGGCGCTGAAACCGCCAAAGATGATTGAGTGGATGGCTCCGATACGTGTACAGGCCAGCATCACGATAGAGAGCTCAGGCACCATGCCCATATAGATAGCGACGCGATCGCCCTTTTTGATACCCTTTGCCTTCATGACGTTTGCAAACTTACAGACTTCAACGTGCAGTTCTTCGTAGGTGAATTCCTGGACATCTGAATCTGTATCGCCCTGCCAGATAATGGCTTTCTTTTTCGCAATGGGGGTGCCTAGGTGTCTGTCGAGGCAGTTGTATGACACATTCAATTTGCCGTCAGCAAACCACGTGTGTTCTATTTTGCGAGCTTTGGTATCCCAGGTGTATTCCAGACTCTTAGTCGGTTCTTTGAACCAAGTCAGACGCTTGGCTTGTTCCAGCCAAAATCCATCGGGGTCGTTGATCGATTTGTCCCACATTTCTTGATATTGGGCCATGCTGTTTACGTGAGCATTTGTCGCAATGGAGGCGGGCGGGGGAAACGTCCTGTCCTCATTCATTAGTGAATCAAACCTTTGATCTTCTGCCATCATTTCGCTCCTTTGTGTGAAGTGGAATTAGTTAACCTTGACATGTTACGTATTGTTAACCGGCCTAAACTAGGGTGCTAATTCAAGTTGTTCATCAGTGTGCTATTAGTTCAGGTAGAACCCTCTATATTTTAAAACCTATTTAAACCGGGGATTCTAGCGTTCAATGCGCAGACTGTCAAATATAAAACAGGTAATGCACCTGGAACAACAAAACGCACACAAATAACTTGCTTGACATACGCATAACCGAGAGCATAATGACGCCTTAATCAGCACATTGGATGCTGTGTTCAACGGCACTATCTGCACTAGAAAGGATAGCGTATGACAGGAAGATGGATTTTGTTAGCACTGACTATAGGTTCACTGGCTTCTGTGGGGATGGCGCAAACACCCGTCAAGGGCAATGTATGGTCGAATTTGGATGTTCAGCTTTATGGCTTTATTAAAGCTGATGCCGCTTACGATGATTCTAAAGTTACGCCAGGGAACTACGCTGCGTGGGTAGAGTCGGAGAATGGGTCGCCCAGTTCCAGTTTCGGTGCGACAAGAAATGATAATGAATTCAATATGACCATGAAGGAAACCCGTTTTGGGTTCAAGCTGAAGGTGCCTCAGGTTGGCAAGTATGCCTTTTCCGGTCAGATGGAGTGGGATCTGTTTGGTGAGAATGGTAGGGATAACGAAAGCAAAGCTGAGCTTCAAACACGTCATGCCTTTATTACAGTCAAAGACGTGGATACAGGTTGGTCTCTTCTTGCGGGTCAGACCTGGGATGTGGTTGCGCCTTTAAATCCCAGAACTTTGAATTATACAGTACTATGGTACGCAGGTAACTATGGTTACCGAAGGCCTCAGATTCGTTTGCATAAGTCTTATGATCTGGGTAATGGCCAAGCCTTCAGTGTGACAGGTGCAGTGGCTCGTACTATTGGTAGTGCCAATTTGCCGGTGAACCAAGATGACACAGGTGCTGACAAGGGATATCCCATGTTTCAGGGACGCGTAGCATGGACCTTTCCGTTGATCAATGGCCTGGATACCACAGTGGGTGCATCCGGTCACTTTGGCGAAGAAGAGTACGATACGACAGGGTCTCCGACTCAGGATGCGACGGTGAAGACCTGGTCCACTTGTTTGGACGTGACCATGCCTGTTTGCGAAACACTCTCTTTCAAAGGTGAACTTTATCGTGGCTCAAATCTTAGCGAGATGCTCGGTGGTATTGGACACGGTGTTGGCTATGCCACCGTTTCGTCTAAGGCCGGTCCAGAGGAGATACATAACTATGGGGGGTGGGTGGCTGCAGCGATTAATCCTGCAAACGCATGGAATTACAATGTCGGCTATGGATTCTCGAAAAATGATCAATCTGATCTGGATTCTGCGACATTTGCAGATACCAACGCCAAAACAAAAGCCTCCGTAATGCGTTTGGAAAATAGCTCAGTGTTTGCCAACGCCATTTGTGACATCAATAAACATGCATCTTATGGTATTGAAGTTTCTCGTTGGCTCACGAAGTACAGCAGTGCAAGTGATGCCGATGGCAAAGCATGGAGAGCCCAACTGTCTCTGATTCTGAAGAATTAAGGGACTGAATTAAAGATAGTGCATTGAAATAAAAGAGGGCATTGTTTGTACGGCAATGCCCTCTTTTTATGCGCATTAAAAAAGCGACTATCTTGTTTGATAGCCGCTTGAGAGTCCTTTTATGCAAAGATCTGAGATTAGTCCAAGCTCATAGTCATGAGGAACTCAGCATTGCTGTTGGTTTTGGATAGCCGGTTCTTGAGCAGTTCAACCGCTTCGACAGGGTTCAGTTCACTGAGTACACGTCTCAGGCGATAGATCAACTGCATTTCCTTTTCTTCCAAAAGCAGTTCTTCGCGGCGTGTGCCACTTCGGCTGATATCAATCGCAGGATAGGTGCGACGTTCTACGAGGCGTCTATCAAGATGGAGCTCCATGTTGCCAGTGGCCTTAAACTCTTCAAAAATCACTTCGTCCATCTTGGAACCCGTGTCGATCAATGCCGTGGCAAAGATACTCAGTGAGCCGCCTTTTTCAACATTACGGGCTGCGCCAAAGAACTTCTTGGGCATTTGCATTGCCCCGGCGTCCACACCACCTGTGAGGATACGGCCGGAGTGAGGCGTTTCGTTGTTGTAGGCACGAGCAAGACGCGTGATAGAGTCCAGTAAGATGACCACATCCTCACCGTATTCTACCATGCGTTTGGCTTTTTCGATGACCACCTCGGCGACCTGGCAGTGTCTGGAAGCGGGTTCGTCAAACGTCGAGCTGATCACCTCGACGTCATCACCTGTCTTACGGGCCATTTCAGTCACTTCTTCAGGACGTTCGTCAATCAGAAGAACGATCAGGCGAACTTCCGGGTGATTGGTGCTGATGGCATTGGCCATGCGTTGGAGTAGCATGGTCTTACCTGTCCTGGGGGGTGCCACAATGATACCACGCTGGCCCTTGCCCACAGGTGTCACCAAGTCAATGATACGCGTACTGAGATCATCGGGTGCGCCTTCGAGAATTAAACGCTCGTCTGGATGAAGGGGGCATAGGTCGCTGAACACCACCTTGTCCGCCAGCATGTCCGGGTTTTCGTAATTGATGGCTTCGACGCGGAGCAACGCAAAATATTTCTCAGAATCCTTGGGAGGCCTTATTTGGCCAGAGACACTATTACCCGTTCTCAGTCCAAACCGGCGAATTTGCGAGGGTGACACATAGATATCGTCGGGTGATGAAAGGTAGTTGTAGCATGAATTTCGCAAAAAGCCATAGCCGTCGGGAAGGACTTCCAATACACCTTCACCGTACAACAAGCCACTTTGTCGAATACGTTCCTTGAGAATCCGAAAGATAAGATCTTGTTTCTTAAGGGCTGTGTACTCCACCATCTTTTCATTTTTCGCGATATTGTGCAATTCTGAGACCGTCAATTTCTGAAGGTCGGTTAGGTACAAATTGCCTTTTTTGATGCGTTCGTATTTGGCGTGTGTTGATTCTTCGCTGCCAGAGGTGTCTTCTGGAGAGACAGTTTTTTGTGATCCCTTGCTGCTGTCGCGGGATGGCTCTGGTTTGGCTGGAGTCGTAGCCTCGGCGTTATCTTGCTTTTGGTCTTTTTTTTCTACAGCTACAGGCTGTTCGCTTACAACTTTTTTCTTCTTCTTGACTTTTTTCTTCTTAACTGTTTTTGTACTTTTTGAAGCAACTTTCGCCATGATGGCTCCTTCTCCATGTTATAATCGAGTACATGGTATCCCTGGTGTCAACCCGTTAGCGTGACATGTGTATGGGTCGTTGTGTTATTAAATACTTACGGGTTCTTGTATTCAGCAGGCTTCTGCTGTGTTTGCAGTGATCTTGTGTTTAGGATTGCTGGTTAATTTGTTTTCGCCCGCATTGTTGTTTGGTCCCAAATCTAGAACTCCATTCCTGACTGAGCTCAAGAGTTATTTCAGCTAGAGGGGTTAGGGTTACTAATCGGTATAATTGCAGAGAAATCTAGACTTGACTGTATTAGGTTATATTCGGTGCAGATATTTTATAGCTTTCCGTAACACCACAAATAAAGACTTATTTATTAATAATATTGGTGAAGATTTTTGTGACTTGTCTGACCAAAGAAGATAAGTCAGAATTGTTAATAAGGATATTATCGGCACGTAGGGCCTTTTTGTCCAGTGAAATTTGAAATATTTCTCTGTTAGCAAGGCTTTCAGGGGTGAAACCGCGTTTTATTGCCCTCTGATAGCGAATTTTTTCGGGGCACTCCACAAACACGAGGTGGTCACAAAACGCATCCCATTGCACCTCCATGAGCAGCGGCATATCCAAGACAATCGCGCGAATAGCAGGATCATCTTGGTGTTGGGCGAGTCTGGACCGGCACTTTTCAAAAACCCAGGGATGTAGTAGTTGATTCAGTCTTGCCAGCTTGTTTTGGTTTTTGAAGACGATATTTGCTAAGGCGGTTCGGTCGATAGAGCCGTTTGTCTCTAGGACATCCGTTCCGAATTCTGCAATGACGTCTTGTTGTATGTCTTGTTGTTCAAGTGCGTTATGAGCCAAGAGGTCAGCGCTAATGATGCCGCAGCCCAATTTTCCAAAGGCTGAAGCAACCGTGCTTTTTCCTGACGCCACGCCACCTAACAGCCCAATGATTGGTTTTTTTGAGTATTCATTCACTGTTAGAAGTGTAAGGCTGGAGATGAAGAAGTCAAATTCTTTTGCGATCAATATAGTGGCGATGATGGTGATAGTCCAGCCCCGCATAAGACCGATTGAAGTCTATTTCTGGGCCGAAAACCTATTTGGTAGTGCAGAAAAGCTTGTTTTGAAGTGTTGAGCAGAGATGGTTTCGAATCATGAACAGCATCAAAGATCGGGATTTCGTCTCCAATCAAGTCAGGGACCCCTTCTCTGTGGGCGATGGGCCACCCATAAATAGAAAACACTCACATGGGAGCAAAATCGGGGGGGGGGGGATAGAAAAATTGTAATATTTTAGCCCAAGTGGTTCAGGGTTCACGGTTCCAAGTTCACAGTTGGCTGAATAGACCAGTTTTATCAACCAGAAACCGTGAACTACACTTTTGCTTCATTCAGCCAAAGTGTTACGAAAAAATTGGAGAGCGGGGGCGGAGCACCGGACTGCGAAAAGGTACATCTAGTGTCCAATTCCTACTTCTCCGAGTCCCAATAACTCAAGATTCACTTGTGCACCACATTGAGTTTTGAGAGGCGCTGTCAAGACATAATCTGGGTTCTGAGGTCTCTAATTAGGCCTGAAAGCACGTGCGGGGGAATGTGAGCGAGTTCCGGTTCTGACAGGTCGTTCAACGCAATGCTGTCCAGAATCTCCAGTGCCTCCTTATAGTGTGGCACGATCAATTGCGCGTACTGAGATGCTTGTTCCTCGTTCCCACTGGCGAGTAGTCGAAAGTATTGCAGCGTGTTCTGCTTGAGTTCCTGGGTGTCCATTGGGGTGGCAGAGATCATGTAGGATATGTCGGTGGGATCCGAGGGCAAATCCGATGCTTCTAGGGTTTCTTCTGGGACGGTCCGTTCGTTCAAGAGAGTTTGTGTGACATTATGCGTTTCGAATAGCAGTCTTTTGCGTTCAATTTCTTCGTTTTCATCCAGGGGTGAAAGTCTAAGAGGTTGGTCATCTGGTTTTTGTAATTCGGGAATTGTGAGCGTATTGCGGCATTTTGGGCACTTTCCTCGTTTGCCTGCCAATTTGTCAGGTGCTTGAATCGTTTTACCGCAATGTTTACACTGGAAGTCAATTGACATGATACTCTCACTTAAGTATTTGAGTGATATTCGACGAAAACATCCGTTGAAATGCCACCCCTTGGCGTAAAACTGGACGTCAGCTTCATCCACCTGGGTTTGCAGGCTTCGGTCAGGTCATCCAGAATTTCATTGGTGAGAGCTTCGTAAAAAATCCCTTTGTTTCGAAAACTCTGCATATAGTATTTCAAGCTTTTAAGCTCTATGCACGAATGATCCGGACAGTATTCAATGGTTAACTCCCCAAAATCAGGTTGCCCGGTTTTAGGGCATACGCTTGTGAATTCCGGGCAGCGAATGGTTATGGTGTAGTCTCGTTGTGGACAGGGATTGTCAAACAGGTCAAGTTTTGGTTTATCCGTCACGGCATCAATCCTTTCATGCAAATTTAGCCAAATTTTACTATAGCAAAAGTCAATTGTCCTTTCAATATATTGCTGGTTCTCATTTTTTTTGTAACTCCAGGCATGTGATTCGTCATATTTAATATATGAAGGTTTAGTTGGAGGGCCTGTAAAAAATCTTTTTGTGGCCTAGAAGCCTTTTTTTGTGTAACAAAAGCCTGTTTTCAAACGTCAAAATAGCTAGAGAGTGATGAGTGCTATTCATTCTAGGTCTATCCTTAGTTGAAGAATTAGCTTAAAGGCTGCATAAATACATTATAAATTTAGGGTATTTTATATATATATCTTCAGGGTGCCTGGAGACTGAAAGAGACTATGATTGATACTGATAAAAACCTCTTGGGGCAATTGTTGTGCGAAAGAGATTATCTTGACGAATCCAACCTTCAGGTCGCCCTTAAAGAGCAGAAAATAAAGCACCGCCGTCTGGGTGATATCCTTGTATCTCTTGGGTTTATTACAGAAACTCAATTGGCGGAAGCTTTGGCGTTGCAGGTGGGCATTGAGAAAGTAGACTTGACACAGATCTCCATTTCGGGTGACATTGTAGCTTTGGTGCCTGCCGATTTGGTCAATAAATACATGCTTCTACCCCTGTGCTATGAAAATGGACGTCTGGCAGTGGCCATGACGGCCCCCTTTATGGCAGAGGCTGTTGAAGACCTCAGGTTGGTTACTGGTGTTTCAATTCGCCGCTATTATGCTGATCCCTTGGACATGGAGAATGCCATATTGCGGTTTTATGGCAGCAATGTTGCTCGCATGCTCGACACTCTTGTGCCTGAAGGGGCCAGACCTGACATTAGTCTTGAAAATGGCGATATATCGGCAGATAAGCTCCAGGAGATGGCACGTGAACCGTCTCTTATCAATCTTGTGAATCTGATCATTCTTGAGGCTGTGGATGACCGGGCCAGTGATATTCATATTGAGCCATTTGAGCATGAAGTACGAATCAAATATCGGGTTGACGGCTTGTTGATGGAAAAATCTCCCTCGTCTAAGCGTTTGCACGCGGCCATCGTGTCCCGTATCAAGATCATGGGGAATATGAACATTGCTGAGCGGTTTGTGCCCCAAGATGGTCATATTGAATTTGGTGGCAAGAAAGGCAAAATCGATATGCGTGTCTCTACGATTCCCACGGTCTTTGGCGAGGCTGTGGTGCTGCGTATTCTGGACAAATCTGCGGCCTTGATTGATCTTGAAGACTTAGGTATGAACAATATATGTCTTCAGGGTTGGGACAAGGCGCTGCGTAAGACACACGGTATTGTCCTGGTCACTGGCCCCACGGGTTGTGGAAAAACCACGACCCTGTACGCGTCCCTTAAACGGATATTTTCCCCGTCCGTTAAGATGATTACCATTGAAGATCCCGTGGAATACCAGCTTGATGGTATCAATCAGATACCAGTCAATCCCAAGCGGGGTCTGACCTTTGCGACTGGGCTTCGCCATATTCTGAGACATGACCCGGATATCGTGATGGTGGGTGAAATTCGTGACTGCGAGACTGCGAATATTGCGATTCGTGCAGCCCTTACCGGGCATATGGTTTTTTCCACATTGCATACAAATGATGCGGCCGGTGCCATCACACGTCTGATTGACATGGGTGTGGAGCCGTTCTTGCTGGCTAGTTCTCTGGAAGCCATTCTGGGACAACGGCTCATTCGACAGGTCTGTCCCCATTGTCGAGAGGCCTATGAGCCAGACGAAACCTTGTTTAGGAATCTTAATGGGTCCGTTCAAATTCCAAGGGATGCCACATTTTACCACGGACGCGGTTGTACTCACTGCAACCAGACTGGCATGAGCGGGCGCAGGGGCATTTTTGAACTGCTGCGGATTACCAGTGGGGTTAGAGAGTTGATTTCCAAATGTCCGACCACGGATCAAATCCTCAAGGCAGCCCCATCGGACCATCTAGATATGGTTCACAATGGCTTGGAGAAAGTTCTCGAAGGAAAAACGACGCTAGAAGAGATTTTCCGCGTGGCCAAGACCATTGATGATGACGACTAGTGGCGGCTTCAAATCATGACAGGTTGGTTTAAAGAACGAGGTCTCATTTGACACAGTTTCGATACAAAGCAATTGACAAACAGGGTGCGAGTGTTAGTGGAACGATTGATTCGGTTGACCAGCGTTGTGCAGTATCCCTGCTGTCTGATCAAGGACGGTTTGTCACAGAAATGCTGGAATCTTCGTCTCAGACCCATGCGGTTCTGGTAGAGGCAACCTCCGAACTTGTATCGCCATCCTTGAGGCTAGGAGGCGGGCGTGTGTCAGGCAAGGATCTTGTGGCCATGACAAGCCAGTTCTGTACGGCGCTGCGAGCGGGTCTGCCCCTGATGAAGTGTCTGGAGCTATTGCGTGATCAGCAGAAAAAGCCTGCATCGCGTGAGATGCTTGATACGCTGGTTCAGACTGTGAGCGGGGGGCAATCTCTGTCTGATGCCTTAGCTGCCCATCCGAAAGTTTTCAGTCCGCTGTATGTGTCCATGATCCGTGTGGGAGAAACCGGCGGAATTTTGGAACAGACCACGCTCCAGTTGGCTCAAATCCTTAAACGTGACGATAAGGTGCGCACGAGTATGAAAAGTGCCATGGCCTATCCCATCTTTGTGTTGTGTTTGGGCATTATTTCAGTGGCGATCATTGTGACGTGGATTCTGCCCAATGTCATGTCCAATTTGGACGTGGATGTTTCCGTCTTACCCTGGCCGACCCGAATGCTGATGTCGAGCAGTGTGTTGAGCAAAGAATTACTGACCACCGTCTATGGCTGGGCCGGAATTGGTGTGGTTGGATTTGTTTTTTTCTGTAGTATCCGATGGATCAAGCGAGAAGGGCGTATGCAGTGGGATGCATTTCGGCTCAAGATTCCGATTCTTGGGCATGTGCTGCGAACAATTGCCGTGGGCCGCTTTGCGCGGACACTTGGAGCCCTGACCCAGGGAGGCGTCACGATTCTTGAGGCCTTGAATGTCGTGCGTGACACGTTGGGCAATGAGGTCTTGGGTGCCCAAATTGATCATGTGGCTGAAGAGGTTAAACGAGGCGAATCCCTGGCCACTCCATTGGATGCCTGTGGCTATTTTCCTCCCCTACTGGTGCAGGTTGTGGCTGTAGGGGAGCAGACCGGGACCCTGGATGAGTTGCTGCTCAATGCGGCAGAGACATTTGATGAGGAGGCAGATGCTGCGATTTCTCGCTTTATGGCTGTCTTTCCTGCAATCTTGATTTTGTTACTGGCAGTTGTTGTTGGGTTTATCATTATTGCGACGTTGTTGCCCATGGTGACGTTGCAGCTCGGATCTATAGGTTAGGAGATTTTGTATGAAACGTAAGAATATGGAGCGCAAAGCATTCACGCTGGTGGAGTTGCTGGTTGTTATTGTGATTATTTCTTTGGTAGGTGGTTTTCTAGCCCCGAATCTTTTCAAATATATTGGCAAGGCCAAGAGTGATCTGGTGGCCTCCAAGATGAAGGTCGTAGAAGGGGCCATTTATCGATTTCAAATGGATTGCCAGCAGTTTCCCACAACCCTGGAAGACCTTCTGACGGACCCCGGTGATTTGGAAGGTTGGACCAGTGCCTATCTTAAGCCCGGTCAGATCAAAGATCCCTGGGGCAATGAGTTTGTGTATGTGGCCGAAGGCATGGTAAATCCCGGCTCCTTTGATTTGATCAGTCTGGGCGCTGATGGTCAAGAGGGGGGCGAAGGTGAAAATGAAGATGTGGTGAACGACGAGTAAGGCGGACTCTGTGGATTGTTTGTCCAGACATAACCGTGCCTTAACCTTGATTGAGATGCTGGTGGTTATTGTTTTGATATCCCTTCTGGCCGGGCTGGGAGGGAGCGTGTATACCGGTTCGTACAAGCGGTTGCTCGTCGAAAAGGCCGCGCGGGGTCTCTATGTTACAGCACGCTATGCGCGTGTGGCGGCCATTGAACATCAACGACCCTACCATCTGCTGTTGGACAGGGAGAACAGACAATACTGGCTGGTCACCATGGAGCAGGATGTCAATTCTCTGGATGCGACAGAGCAGATCGTTAGCAACAGTTTTTGTCGCCCTGGGACACTGCCAAACGGTGTGGAGTTTGAAGCCGTGACGATTGAGGCCGCACAGACGGACGAATTGGATGCCGAAGAGAGCACGTCCTTGACATTCTTGCCCAATGGGACGGCCAAAACGACCATGATTCAGGTGGGCGATGGTACTGTGCACTACAGTGTCGGCATTTCGAGTTCGACCGGGAAGGCCACACTTGTGAAGGGCAATGCCGTGACTATACAGGATATGACAATTGATTTGGATAGGCCCGATTTATGAAACGCAGTCATCAAAAACGCGGTTTAAGTCTCGTGGAGGTGCTTGTGGCAGGGGTGATCCTGTCGGCCACTGTGGTGACTGTCAGTGCTTTGAGCACCCGATCCATGATTGATACTGGCGCAAACAGGGCTTACGAGCAGGCGGCTTCATTGTTGGATCGCCAAATGACATTAATAGATTGTCTGGGCATAGACGCATTTATTGAGTCAGGAGAGACGCAGGGCGAATTTGGCGAATTGGCCCCAGACTATACCTGGGCCGTGTCTGCCGAAGCCCTGGGAGTCGATAGCTTATATGAAGTGACACTGGTTGTGTTTTGGCCTGAAGGCGGCGGACTCAAGAGTCTATCCACCACCACACGATTGAATGGTCAGAGTGTCCTGATAGATAGCGTGTTGAATGAAGAATAAAGTGCCACGACTGAATAGAACGGCCTTTACCCTTGTCGAGGTTTTGGTGGCGTCGTCCATTTCCAGTTTTATTATGGTCGTGGCCATGGGGGCGTTGTATTCGCTGTCTCAAAGTGCTTCACGTGTTCAGAAACATTGTGACACCGTGTCTGAGCTTCGCTACGCTGCCTCAGTTCTGTCTCGTGACCTGGCCTGTATTTGTACGGACAGTGCGGCTAAAAACAGGAAGCTCTTGTATACTGACTCGGGTGACGCCATGGGCGTGTCCATGCTCACGTTTTACACGATTGGGCATAATCAGGTCCGGGCTGCTCAGCCTGAAGCGGACATCTATGAAGTGGAGTATTATATCAGCCAGACTGAGGACCGATCCGTTCTCATGCGGCGTGTGTGGCCGCATCCTGTCAAAGAGGAGGAACCTGGGGGCGTTTTAAGTGTGCTGGCTGACGGCATGGGTCTGTTCAAGGTAAGGTTCTACGACGGTCAGGAATGGCTGACTGAGTGGACCGAAGAGCAGCAGCGACAACCCCTGCCCAAGTTAATTGAGGTGGCATTGGCTACAATGCCCGAGACCGGATCCAAGCTGTTTTCAACCTCGTTTATAATCAAGCCTGTGGTGGCGGACCAGGGGCAAAGTATGGACATGGAGCAGATGGAAGGTGTCAACAATGCAGATGCGATAAACGCAGACAGCATGGACAGTGGAATATAATATGCCAGATCGTCAACACAACACAACAGGGTTTAATCGACAGGGTATGGTTCTGGTGGCTGTGCTCTGGACGGCTATCCTGTTGCTTCTCATCGTGGGCTCGCTGGTACAATACAGTCGACTTGACATGAAAGTGTCTGTGTTTTCTGCCCAGACCGTGGCGTGTAAATGGGCCAGTCGCGCCGGTATTGAGACCGTGGCAGCCATCCTGAGTGAAGACAGTCACATCAGTGATGCGCTCGATGATTTATGGAGCAACAATGACACCGACCTGGTGGATGTGCCTTTGGGCAGTGCAGCGTTTACTGTGCGTGTCATTGATGAGGCCGGCAAACTGAATATTAATCAAGCTACGCAGTCTCAACTTCTGTCACTGCCTGGTATGACAGAAGAGATTGCGGATGCCATATTGGACTGGCGGGATCGTGACATGGACATGCGGGAGAACGGGGCTGAAATCGGTTTCTACCGCAATCTGGACTATCCTTACGATGCTCGCAATGCCCCATTCAAGACCATGCGTGAATTACTCTTGGTCAAG
The DNA here is from genome assembly GCA_964494325.1 of uncultured Pirellulales bacterium. Lineage (GTDB taxonomy): Bacteria > Planctomycetota > Phycisphaerae > Sedimentisphaerales > Anaerobacaceae > JAIPFM01. The sequence goes on along the minus strand of CAZBTJ010000001.1, from coordinate 50,349 downwards.
GGTGTGACTCCCGATATGTTGTACGGGGAGGATACCAATTTTAATGGATTATTGGATTACAATGAGCGGGATGGTGACGCCAGTCTGCCGTTGGACAACAATGATGATACATTGGAGCAGGGATGGATTGCCTACCTTTCCTGCTATTCTAAAGATGACGACACTGATGCTGAGGGCCAGGATCGGGTGAATGTGAATCAGGCCTCGCTTGAGGATTTACAGCAGGATCTGGGACTGAGCCGTGGCCATGCCCAGTGGATTGTGGATAATCGAGGCAACGGATTTCGCAGCATTGGAGATCTGATTGCCAATAACAGTCCAGAGGAGCCAGTCGAGGCACGTGGTAACCAGGCCCAGCCTCTGGATGTGCTGACGTATCAACAGATTGTGGACAGTGTCACCATTGCTCAGGGCAGGAACCGGCCGGCCAAAGTGAATGTGAACACTGCACCCAAAGAGGTTTTAGTGGCTCTGATGGAAGCACGGGATGATGCGGATTCGACGGCTCTAAACATTGTTAATTACAGGCAAGGTCTTCTCTATGGCTTTGAAAGTATTGGTGATCTGCTGGACGTGGATGGCATGTCCAGGAGTCAATTCAAGAAATTGGTCGACCTGATAACGGTTCGATCTAATGTGTTTACTGTGTATAGCCGTGCCCGAGCGATGCAAACAGCCATCAGCGGCGCGACAGTGGTGACAGAGGCTGTACTCGATCGGACAGAGAGTCCGTGTCAAATAGCCTATTGGTACCAGGGAGCGAGTTATTAATGGATCAATTATCCGAATTAAAGATGGGATTGTCAGTGACGGCGATGGCTCGTCAGGGCCGAGAAATTCGGTCCGTTGAGTTGCGGCGGCGGGGACGGTCCCTGGAACTTCTGCGTTTGGAGCAGGCAGATACGTGGTTTGCTTTGGCCAAACGTGCCAAGGTGATAGATGAGTCCGGTATACGCATCAGGGCATCCCATCACCTTGCGGTGGTTGGATTGGATTCCGTGGGCGTGGTTTTCTATCGTATGACATTGCCCAAGGTTGGGGTTCAAGAGACCAATGCCATGGTTCGCATGCAGGCGGAGACTCGCCTGCCATTGGGCGTGGATCAAATGGGTCTGGATTGGAAAACCATTGACAGTAGTACCTCTGAATGTGTGGCTACTGTGGCAGCGATGCGTAAGAACAGTCCAGGGGTGACTGAGGCAGTGTCTTTGGAACCGGACCATGCCATTTTGGAGGCAGATGCCCTGGTCAAAATGTGGCAATGGGGCTGTCGCCAGAAGGCAACCGACGCGATAGTCATGAGTTGTCATTCGCATCATACTGTGTTGTGTTGCGTCTGTGATCACCAGTTAATCCAGGCGTCTGTTTTGGATGCTGGACTGTCTGATATGGTACTGTCTGATACGGTGTTCGAAGCTATGTCACCTTTAAACTCTGGGCCGGTGGACCAGTTTATACGGGATCTAAAAGGTGTTATGCAGCAGTATCGAGAAAATATACCGGATTGTTCTACCGTGACTCTTCTGACCGATGGAAGTGATGCCTTGGATGCGATTGCTCAGGCTGTGACAGAGGCTGGCCTGGCTGTTATTAAGGCCTTGCCAGATGAGTCAATGTTCAGTGGGCATTCCAAATTGGGTGTGACCGATCTCTATGCCTGGCGTGTGCCCATTGGCTTGGCTCTATGCCCATTGGCTGAAAAGCCCACTCATTATGAATTGTTCAAAGATCTGTGTGGCAAACAGGAAAAGAAGAATACGTCCATGGTGCGTCCCATAGCGGCTTGTGTGGCAGCGGTTGTGGCTGTGTGTATCATGACAGGGGCACTGTATGCTGTGGATGTCATGCGACACAAGAAACTGACTGAATTAACGAGTGCTCCTGAAGTCGCTCAATTTCAGACCGAAAAGGCCTATCAGAATATGGTATCGAAGCAACGCGCTGATGTGCTGGAGCTGATCAATGTAGTCACCTCCAAAGAACACAAGGGCATAATCCTCGATAAATTCACTTACAAAAAAGGCCAACCTTTAAAAATTGACGGGCGGGCTGATAAGCCCCCATCATGGTATAGCTTCGACAAGACCATGACCAATACGAAGGGTGTCTCTCAACCCAAGAGGGACAATTTGGTCCCGGATGAAAAGACCAAGAAAGTCAAGTTTGGCATGAGTTTTCATTACAAAACCTACACACGCAAAGTGACCCAATAATTATATTAGGTGAGATATGGCAGTTAAATTGACTGATAGAGATAAACGAACACTTTGGCTGGGTGCTGTGTGCTCTGTATTTATAGTGGGATTTGTGTGTGTGCCCGAACAGATCGGACGCTGGCGTCAGATGCGATCTGAAATTCATGCCATGGAGGAGACACTTCAGCAGATTCAAGATCCCAAGAATCCCAAGCAGTTATTCTTGGATACACAGGTCCCAGTCTATAGAATGCCAACCACGGCAGATGCCCAGGCCTTCTTATTTCGGGACAAACTGACCGAGCAGATAAAAAAAGCGGGGCTCAAAGAAGTACCGCTACAGACAGATTTTTCTAAAAAGGGAAGTATTGGTGGGTATCAGCCCTTGTTTCTAAGCTATGCTGGCAAGTGCTCGTTTGACAAGCTCCTTAAACTGTTGGTGGATCTCAAGACGAATCCCTATTATGTGGGCATTGAAGCCTTGAAAATTGAGGCTGATCCCAAAAAGCCTGCTGAGGGGCGTAAGGAAATGACCATTGAACTGACGCTGACAACCCTAGCCAAAAAGACGCTCTCATGAAACCATATACAAAAAAACTGTTGGAGTCAGACTTGTGGATTATGTCCCTGTGGGGCGTGACCGTTCTGTGCCTGATCTTTGCTGGAGCTTACGCGTTTCGGTATAGAGCGTTCCTGAGTGCTCAGGTGAAATTTGATCCAAACAGTCTGAGTCAAACCGATCCCAATGAGGCAGAACTCAAAGCGTACGTGGCAAAGGATCAGAATGTCATGGAGGCCATGACAGCCGAGAATTTGTTTGTTAAGGCTCCACCGAAAAAAAATCCTGTCACTGAAGTGGACATCATTGGGCAGGAGGCTTTAATTAATGGTAAATTGTTTAAGGTGGGTGACAAGGTGGGCGATGCCAAGATCACTGCCATCACAGCGCGGGGGGTTACCGTAGAATGGAATGGGGCGAGTACCACATTTTCGCCGATCAATGGTCCGGACCAGGGTGGAGATTCGAAGAGACCCGGCCAGAGACCTGGTCGCACGTCTAGATCTCCGTCATCAGTTACCAGAAATAGGCCCAAACGCACTGCGGTGCGTTCCTCGTCGGCTCCGCAGCGCGGGGGGAACCGTACTCCCACGCCACAGCAGATAAAGATATTCCAAAGAATGTCTCCACAAGAACAAAAAACTGCGATGAAGGACTGGATGAAGAATAATCGTTAAGAGTGCGCTATGAATAGAATCAACAACCACATGATTTTCCAGGATAAGCATTGAATACCTTGGGTATTAGGAGGCATAAATTGAAAACGTCAAAAGTACTATTAGCAGGGATCGTGATCATATTGGCCGGCGCAATTATTTGGTATGTCGGATTTAGTGGCAAGATCACTGATTTATCATCGTATTCTACTGTGAATGCAAACCCTGCTGCGTCTCAAGACCAAGCAGATACAAATGCCCCTGGACAAGCTGATCCCAATGGAGCAACTCCATCATCAGATAGTAATGAACCCAACAAGGCACCAGCGCCTGAGCCAACATCGCCGAAACCCAATTCACCTCAGGAGGCTGCCAACGAATCAGGCAAGAAAACTGATAGCGAATCAGAAGTGACGGCTGATCCTAAGGCTAAGCCGGGTGAGGCTAAGAAGGCAGGGGATCCCAATACCCCCGAAGATCCTAATGCGCCTAAGAAACCAAAGGTTCAGATGGAAGCCCTGAATCTCAAAGATGTTCAGATGAAGGACATCGTCAAGAAGATTACAGAGTGGACGGACAAGGTTGTGATCCCCATGGGAGAAGCCATGAATCAGAAGATCACGATCTTTTCTCCCAAGGAAGTCACACGCACCAGGGCCCTGTCATTGATCTATGCCGCCCTGCGTACCAAGGGGTACACTGCGGAAGAAGACGGTGACGTGATCTATCTCAAACCGCTGGCGGATGCCAAGCTGGGCAAGGTGCCGGTCATCGGCCCGAACGAGCCACTCGCCCAGTATGAAAACAAAGAACAGGTGGTGCAGAAGTTTTTCAAACTCGAAAACTACAATCCCGAAGATATGGTAGAGATGATCAGGCCGTTTATTGCTGAATATGGCATGGTGACATCTGATGCTGCCACAAGTACGGTGTCAGCCATTGAAACGATCAACAATTTGATGCGTATTGCCATGGTGATAGAGCAGTTTGACGTGCCCGATGCGGAGCAGGCCGTGTCTGAGTTGATTCCCATAAGAAATGGTGACCCGGCAGAGGTGGTCCAATTATTACGCATTCTTCTGGACAGTTCTGAAGCAAACTCTAGCCGGCGCCCGTCCAGTCGGTATTCTTCCTACAGAGACACGACTATATCCACGGTGGTCGCTGGCCAGGGCAAGATGCCCATCATTCTGATTCCTCAGTCCAAGAACAAGGTCATTATTGTCCGTGCGTCTGCTGCGGATATGAAAAATGTCAAGGAATGGATTGAAAAACTGGATCTGTCAGATCCGGGGCAATCCGAATATGAAACCGTGCCGGTCATCTATGCCAATCCGCGTGAGGTGGCGCGTGCCATTGAAGAAGCCATACGAGGCATGCCGGGCAGCGAGTTACGGCCCAGCGTTCTGGTTCGGCCTCTCGATCAGTCGCGTCAAATTATGATCTTCGGTCGCGAGGATATGCGAAATGCTGTCAAGGAACTGATTAAAGAGGTTGACATGCCGAGTGGCGTGTTTGAACAAAAGAGCTTTGATTTGACCTATGTCGACCCGGATCAGGTGAGAGAGAATATTGAAAACCTGTATGAAACTGACAGTCAGAATTCTGGAGACTATTATAGCTACATGAGAAGGATGCGGAGCAACACCAATCCTACGGACATTGTCAAGGTGATTCCGTTGTCGACCATGCAGCGTGTGACCGTGATTGCATCACCGGAAAACATGCGTAAGATTGAGGAACAAATCAAAGAGTGGGATACGCCTCTGGATGTGGATCAGGTAAAACCGAGAATTATTTCGTTACGCAATTCCGACCCTGTGCAGATGGCGCAGCTCCTAAGCAAGTTGTTCAGCGAAGAAGATGATTCTTCCTCTCAGTTCATTCGTATGATCTTCAATGGCGATTCGCAGATGAAGAAAAAGATCATTGGACCGCTGTACGGATTGTTGACTTTTGAGGCCGTGCCGGGTACCAAGAAGATTATTGTCATCAGCAAAGTACCCGAGGCCTATCAGGTGATTGAAGATCTGATCAGCGAATTGGATGGCCAGGAAATGGCAGAAGTACCAGAGGTGATTCAGCTCAATTATGCAGATCCGGAAGGCCTGGCGGAACGCCTCAATGCCCTGTTTAACGAATCTGGCACCAATGCTCGAATTCGTTTCAGTGAGCAGGGATTGAACTCTAACCCGGACCCGCCTGGCGGAAACAACAATAACAACAACAATAATAATAGAACTCAAAACAACAACGCCAATCAGAATACAGGTTTTTTTGAAGGCTATTGGAATCAACAGAGAACTCGGACGGATGAAGAACCCATTAGCAATGTGATTGGGCAGGTACGTTTCATTCCTGATACACACAGTAAATCCTTGCTTGTGCTGGCAGCGCCTGAATTCATGGATAGTATCAAGAAGATGATTCAAGATCTTGATGTGCCTGGTAAGCAGGTGTTGATTAAGGCCATTGTGTTGGAGGTCGATCATTCCAGTATGACGTCCTTGGGTGTGCAGTTGTCCAGCAATTCCGCCTCCTTTGGAGAGATCGGTGAGAATGCCGTGAATGCGTTGACTAAATTGCAATTTCTGGAGACGCGGGGTTCGGGAAGCATTGATTCGGGCGCTAACATTTATGCGCTGATAGACTTTCTGGAAAAGAACGTGAACGCAAAAATATTGAATCAGCAGTCGCTGTGGACCAAGGACAATGAAATGGCGACATTCTTCAAGGGAGACATTGTGCCATTTGAAGCAGGATCCTCGTTTGCTGGAAACAGTGACCGAACGCAATCTAATAATACATTTGAACCAGTGGGCATGAGGCTGGAGGTTCGCCCCAGTATTACGCCTGAAGACAGAGTGGATATGGAGGTCCGGGTTGAGTTGTCCCAGTTAAAGGACGAGATTGTCAATGGTCAGCCTGTGCGGGGTTCCATGGAGACAGACACCAAGATGATTGTGGATAGTGGTGAGACCATTATGCTGGGCGGTATTCTTTTCCAGAAGGACAGTCTGGTCACGCGAAAGGTCCCATTGCTGGGCGATATACCTCTGCTTGGCATGCTTTTCAGACATAAGGCAGAGATTCAGACCAATAATGAACTGATTATATTCATTATACCAGAGGTGATAGATGATGGTGTTGGTATGACTGATACTATTGATGCGATTATGGAAAAACCTCTAAAGACATTGGATGATGTCAAGGAAACCATTAACCGTGACTTTGAGAAGGTTGGTATCACGGATACCGATGATTAATAATGGATTAAATTGAAAAAGTGAAGGGGCACGGTTCTTCGAGGATCGTGCCCTTTTTTTGTGTTACTCTGAATCAGCCGTGCTCATAACCATAAGATTTACTCGTGAGAAAGGTCAATCTTCGGATTATTCCCAGATCAGTTTGTCTTGCTGTTTCCAGGCAAATCGGCCCAGTACATGGGCAGAGACCATGGCACCATAGACTTCGCACAGGGTCACGGTGATGAGTCCCGCAGGGCTCGGTAATTTCAAACAGGCCCAGAACAATCCTTTGTGTGCGAGATACAATGGAATGGCCATGTAGCAATAGGGCAGAAACGTGATACCAATGAGTCTTATGTTGATCAGAGGGTTGAGTCCCCGGATGCTGTCCACAAAGATGATGTTCAAGAGCGTCATGGGGAGCAGCAACGCCAAGGCTGTGTCGAGAATTAGCTGTGCCCAGTAAGGTGGCATGAAGGTGGCGCCGAATGACCAGCTCATACCCAGAAATACTATGCCGCACAAGAAGACCTGAAAGCACAGGGCGAACAATTCCATCATCCCAGGTGTCTGGCCAATGGTATCAGGGGCACGAATCAGACCCTCGGCACTACCACGGACACATTCGGTGACATACCAGCCAAAATACAGGCACATAACCAGGGTCGTGATAAGTGCGCTCAATGCGAGAAGGACGGCCACAAAAATGAGCAGAGGTGCAGCTTTGGCCAGGGCAATGCTGCCTGCTGTTAAGGCGATCAGGAGCAATGGTACACCAAAGGTGACCATCAAATTGATGATGCCAGTTCTGGTGACAGGATACAAAAAGATGTCAATGAACCAGGGAAAGGGCCGCTTGATCACAGCAGTACCTTGCTTGGGCTGCATGATGTCCGGATACAGAGGATCATCTTCCTCAGGGCTCTCACCAAACATATCTTCCTCATTAAAACGACAGAAGGGACGAGATGACTGCGGCTTTGGTATGGGCAAATCTGTGCATTCTTCGGCCTCAAAAAGTTGATCTTCAGGCAGGTCTTCCAAAAATGATTGATCATCAAATGCTGAATCAGTCATACGTCAGTCTTCAGTTTTCAGTTTTTAGTTTTCAGTTCTCAGGTTACTGCTGCCGGCTGAAAACTGCTTACTGAAAACTGTTTTCCATATCCATAGTAATGTTATTGTCTGTGCAATAGCTTGCAATGGCTTCCAAGACTACTTTGCCATATTGTTTGACCTTTTTCTGGCCCACACCCTTGACGTCCAGGAAACGCTCTTTGGTGGAGGGACGCAATCTGGCCATGTCACGCAGTGCTGCATCGCCAAACACGACATAGGCGGGAACCCGCTTTTTGGCGGCGATCGAGCTGCGAAGTTCACGCAGCCTGTCAAACAGGTCACGGTTGACTCCATCCCACGAGTCTTCGGTCACCTTGGCCTGACGTGTGGGGCGTTTGGTGGGTTTGAGCAGGCGTGGAATCTTTTCGCCCTTGAGCCCCTTTACGCCCAGTTCTGTGATGCCCAGGGTGTCATACTCACCTTCTTTGGCCAGAAAACCCTGGCCCACGAGCTGTTCTATCCAGTCATGCACCACGCGTTTGTCCTGGTCTGCTAACAGGCCATAGGTGCTGAGTTCGTCGTGGCGACATTCAAGTATACGTTTGTCTCTGGAGCCGGTGAGCACCTGGGCGGTATAGCCAGCGCCGTAGCGTTGTTCAAGCCGTAATACGCAGGATAAAACCTTTTGAGTGATTTCCTGGGCATTATCAATCAGATCCAATTGACCCAGGCAAATGTCGCAGGCCTGACAATTATCTTTCTCGAGTGTCTGGCCAAAGTACTGCAAAATTGCCTGATGGCGGCATGTGGCCCCTGTGCAGAAACTAAAGAGCTTGTTGAGTTTTTTGATGGCCACAGCGTAAGCGGATGGTTCCATGTCTCGCATGAGGCTCTTCCAGACACCATAATCACCACCGCTATAAAGTAGGCAGCAATCTGCCTCCAGATCATCACGTCCGGCGCGTCCGCTTTCCTGCTGATAGTTTTCCAGACTCTTGGGCATGCCCGTATGGATCACATACCGCACATTGGATTTGTCGATGCCCATACCAAAGGCAATGGTGGCCACAATGGTATCCACCTTTTCATTGATGAATCGATCCTGGTTGGCTTGACGTTCTTCGTCAGGCAAGCCCGCGTGATAAGGCGCCGTGTTATACCCCTGGCTATTGAGTTGTGCGCTGAGTTCATTTACGTCTCGTCTTCGGATGCAATAGATGATGCCAGACTCCTGTTTATGGCGGTCCATCACCTTTCGCACCTGTTTGTTTCGATCAGACATGCGTTTAATGGAATAGATGAGATTGGGGCGGTCGAATGAGCCCACAAGCACCTGGGGCGTTTTGAGTTCGAGCTGTTCGACTATATCTTTACGCACCTGATCCGTGGCTGTGGCCGTATAGGCGCCAATGGCGACATCAGGAAAGTGCTTTCTCAACAGGGCCAATTGGCGATACTCTGGCCGAAAATCATGACCCCACATACTTACACAGTGGGCCTCATCAATGGCCACAAATGATAGATTCGCGTGCTTCAGCGTTTCCATAAAACCATTAGACACCAGGCGTTCAGGGGACATGTACAGGAGTTTAAGTGTGTTGGCGTGTACTTGTTTCATCACCTCGTGACGTTCGTCCGATGTTTGCGAACTGTCAATGCGCGCCGCTGCAACGCCGCATTCAGTGAGGCTGTCCACCTGATCCTTCATGAGAGAGATCAGGGGGGATATGACCACCGCGAGTCCTGATGCACAAACGGCCGGGGCCTGATAACACAACGACTTACCCCCGCCAGTGGGTAAGACCAGCAATGTGTCACGCCCCTTGGCCAGACTTTCCATGGCTTCCTGTTGTAAAGGACGAAACCCTGAGTAGCCCCAATATTGCTGCAATGTATTTTGTATTGATTGGATCATGGTTAGAACTCGCAAAAATTCAATGTTGATCATTATACGAGCCCGACCAGGCAGGACAAGTGCTATCCTCAAAATTCCTGGATCTTGATCTCAGAATGCTGTGAAGGTCTATGGTTATGAACAGAGCTTATCAAGTTGGGATGCGGATACAGGTCGAAAACCAGCTTTTTAAGAGAAAAAGAGGAAAAATGTAACGCCTAGGGCCAGATCCCGTCATAGTGGGTAGAAGCCGTGATATGGGAGCCCAAGGCGGATGATCTGCGTGCGGGATCGTCTTTGTTGTCCAAAAAAGAGACCTTTACAATTAATCCCGGTGAGCATTTGGAGAAGGATCTGACCTTTGCAGGAAGTGTCACACTGTTAGGCAAGGTGATTGACCCGGGCACGAACCAGCCTGTGCCCCACATGGGTCTGCGTCTGCTGATCAGTACAGGACAGCGGTATCTGGATACCAAGGATGTGACTGTGGACGCCAACGGCTGCTTTTCAGTGAATGTGGCACCAGGCAGCGAGGTTCAGTTTTCCTGGGAAGAGTCACGCAGAAAGGGACTGTATCTGATGGATGAGGCCTGGAAACAGCAGGGCAATTACAATCCCTCATTCAGACAGGTGGTCAATGAGGATGTGACGGATCTGGATCTCAAGATCAATGACAGCACCGTGTCTGGCGCACGTTGTGATCCCAAGACACTTTCTCTCCTGGAGCAGGGCAAGTTGGATGAGGTCCTGACGGAGTATCGTACGGGCTGTCTGGCGTCCATCAAGAAGCTCTACTCCGAAGCGGCCATACCCATCCCGTTCGATTCTCCAAGGCCGAGACCTGGTGTGTGTGGATCAAGAAGCTCTATGTGCTGTCTGTGAAGGCGGAAAAGGCCTTGAGAGCGAAAAAGACCAAGGAAGCCCAATCGCTTCTTGCTGACGTACGAATCCATCTCATTGAAGAGAACCCCGAGTTCCCACTTGGCCTGTTTGATCCTAATGCCTTGCCCAAGACTTCTCCGAAAGAATAGTCGTCTGCCCATGACACGTAGTTGTGGGAGCAAAGCCACAACTACAGCCCACGAGAAACCAGACACTACTTTCCATAAGAGGGTATCAGGCCGACGTTCTGGAGTTTTGTGAGCAAATCCGGTGCGAGTTCTGCAAGCAGTTTGAAGCGGCCCTTTTTGAAGGGGGCAACGTCTGCCACCTGTAGCATGAGTTTGGCGAGTTCTCTGGTTTTTTTGTTTTTAGACTGGGCCAGATATTCAAGACGCTCACGCGTTTTTGGTGTGAGGCTCGCCTGACGGAGAAAGTGAAAGATCTCCTCTTCGTGCTGAATGCCCAGACGTTCGCTGTTTGATACCTTGGCACAGTCCTGACAGACCCGGCCTTTGTGCGCCCTGCCAGGAAATTCGTCTCTGAGTTTACGGACCTTGCAAACGCGGCAGTAATAGCCTGGTGGTTTGATCTTACCTTCTGGTTTGGGTCTGTTTGAGTAGCTGTTCATGGGTTTATTTTCTATTGATCAAATGCGGTTTTGTTCCAAGGGCTTTGCCAATCAATAGCCATGCCCAAGCCAAGGCGAGAGTTTCTCTATTCGTTATTGTCATGAATTGTGTCCTTTTCCAGAGGCCAACATCGGCAGCTTTGCAGCAGCGTGAAGCCTCTATATTGCTTATTGGTACACGATTGTATCACCCGGAGCAAGGGGCTGAATGCAGAAAATGACGGTTTTTGCTCCGGGCCGTCATTATTGTTGTCTGTTTTGGCATGCACAGCAGGATACGAATGGTACCTGCCAGATGTCTTACGGGAACTACTGGGATCGGCTTATTGGAACGGAAAACAAGGCACTGTTCGGTAAGTACCAGGATTTGACAGAATGCCCTGTCATCAGGATTGATAGTCATGAAAGTATCGGACTCTAAATAGAAAATGGGATAAAATATCAGTTTCATACAACTTGGGCCAAACCTCAGCCTCACGCTAGCAATATCAGGGAAATTAAGCGGACGTTGGGGTCAAAGACGCCCCATCACACGCAACCACTTTTGGCGGAGCACGTCATAAATGGCCGACTTCGTCAGGTAGCTTGTAAGGAATACAGCGATGAGCATTAAAGCAGATCAATGTAACCCTGTTTGAGCCGGGGTGGGAAGGGCAGGCCGTGTTGGAAATATCCAATACAACGCCATTGCCCGCGAAACGGTATGCCAACGAAGGATTAGCGTAGGTACTATTTTTTAAGGGTGATCAGGTCTGCAATACGTCGTATGCGGATCGACACGGCAAATACCAGAGGCAACAGGATGATATTGCGTCTGATTTAGCATTGTGTCAGCAGACCGATCCTATATAATGGGGCACTTATGACACGATCAAACACAAGGTTTAAGACGAATGGATCATTAATTCTGGCAGGGCTTATACTTTTGACTGTGGTGGGATGTCAATCAGCAAGGCCTGTTTCCAGATCTGGCGTCTATCACCAACCCCAGGTCTCGAACTGGATTTCGGTGGATCAATTAGCCTCCAAGCTCAACTTGAAAGTGGCCAGTCAAGATGTGGCAATGGTTACTCTCAAAAACAACCGAAACACAGTCATGCTGTTTAAGTATGATGAAAGTCAGTTTAGCGTGGATGGTCGTTTATATGGCTCTGTGGGGCAGGTGCGTCAGGATGACACGGGTTTTTATGTGGATGCTTCCCTGGTTACGCGTATTGGCGAACATCTCAGCCAGGAACCTGTGGTTGCGGCCAGTCCCAGATTCTCTGGCTCAAATCGAAAAGGTCTGATCATGATCGACCCAGGCCATGGGGGTAGAGATCCAGGTGCTGTCAGTGTTTTGGGCTTTTATGAGAAAGATATCAATCTTAAAGTGGCCAAACGCTTGGCCAGCACGCTCAGTCGTATGGGTTATCGCACGATTCTGACGCGGGACAATGATGTGTTTGTAGAGCTGGAAGACCGTTGTGCGTTGGCCAATCGTTACAATCCAGATCTGTTTGTCAGTCTCCACGCAGATTCTTGTGCCAGCTCTTCTGTCACAGGATACACTGCCTATGTGGCGCCTTCTGCCTCCTGGCGTGCCCGTCAGGCTGCGGAGAGCTTTGTGGGGACATTGACACAAACCGGTATTGACAATCGTGGTGTGAAAACGGCCAAGTTTAGGGTGCTGATGGATACGACCTGTCCAGCCGTGCTGATTGAAATGGGGTATCTGTCCAATCAGTGGGAAGCCAAACGTCTTCGTAATGTCAATATCCAGCAACGGATGGCCAAGGCCATTGCCAATGGTGTGCAAGAGTTTACAGCGACTGCCAAATGAAATCTGTGTCCCCGGCCATTGATGTCCAAGCGCTTTGTCTGGGCTTTGACAAGCCCTTGTGTACTGACGTTACATTCTCGCTGGAACCAGGGGCCAAGGTGAGAATCGAGGGTCGATCCGGTTCTGGTAAGTCCACATTGCTGCGTTGCTTACTTGGGTTTGTCCGTCCCTTGTCGGGCCAAATCACTATTTTTGATAAGCCACTGACGCCGGAAACCCTTGGGGCGATCAGATCACGTATGGCCTATGTGACACAGGAGCCTGATTTGGGCACGGGCACTGTGGTAGATACGATGCTTCGGCCTTTTTCGTACAAAGCCAATACTCACCTGCGTCCCACAGACAAGGACATTCAGGACCGGTGTGAGCAGTTCTTCTTGTCCAGAGAGTTGCTGACTCAGAAAATTGCAACCCTATCTGGTGGTCAGAAACAACGGATTGCCCTGATCATTGCCATTCTGCTCAAACGTGATATTATTCTGCTGGATGAACCGACGTCTGCGCTGGACGCGATCAGTAAGGTTGCCGTGGCAGAGCATTTTTATCGTACTGATCAGACTGTGGTGTGGGTGTCGCATGATACCACTGCTTTTGACAAGGCAGGGCATGTCATTTCATTAGACATCGCCTGTTCTCAGGAGGTTGTGTTATGAATGTGGTCCAGATTACCCCCTTTCAATTGAGTTTGGCCTATCTCCTGCTCATTTTTCCCGCAGCTGTGATCCTTTGGTATGGCGTGGGGCTCATGAAGCCTTTGCTTGTTGGGGCGGTTCGCATGACCGTTCAACTCTTGCTGGTGGGCCTCTATCTGCAGGTCATCTTCAACTACAACAATCCCTGGGTCAATTTGCTCTGGCTGGGCATGATGCTGATTGTGGCAGATGTTTCCATTATTCGTCGATGTGGATTTCGGCTGAAACGGTTTGCCGTGCCCATGTTTTGTGCATTGACTGCTGGCATTGTGATTCCATTGTGTGTTTTCGTGGGGCTCGTGTTGTGGAAACCGAATCTATTGGACGCACGTTTTGTCATCCCCATTGGCGGTATGATCCTTGGTAATTGCCTGAGGGCCAACATCGTTGGTATTGGCCGCTTTTATCAGGACATTCGCAAGGATGAAAAACTCTATCTCCAGACTCTTGCCTTTGGTGCCACTCGCGAGGAAGCCACTCGTCCCTTCATGGCCGACGCTTTTCAGGCTGCCATGGCCCCAACCATTGCGACGATGGCCACAATTGGTTTGGTGTCTCTACCTGGCATGATGACCGGGGTGATACTCGGGGGGGCCAATCCGGATACTGCCATTAAGTACCAAATCGCCATTATGCTTAGTATTCTGTGCGGTACAGCCATCACCGTTTTTCTTGCAGTCCAACTCACGGCTCGGAAAAGCTTCGATTGCTACGGAGTTCTGCAAAAAGACATCTTCGCAGACTGAGTGTTCAGACGTGCCAATTCCTCAACAACAACCTGATTATCCAGCGAGAGAGAGTTTAATCCGGAATGACAAGATACATGCCAGGTTGCAATTTCTCCGGTGAGCTCAGGCGTTCACTGTTGGCCTGGAGTATTTTGGGCCAGAGTTTGGATGTGCCATAGAGTTTTTGGGAAATGCCAGATAGGGTTTCGCCTCTTTGGGCAATATGAAACCTGTTGGTTTTGATCTTGGGGCCAGAGGGTTCTGTGGCCGGATCTTCCGGTGAATTCATATTGGGTTCTATACCGACAGATTCTGCAGGTTCGAGCGTGATCTCAGGGGTGGTTTCTTGTACCACCACTGGCTGAATAATTGCGTCAGAAACGGGAGATTCATTTACAGGTGTCTGTTCAGGTGGTGATGGCACCTGGTTGACTGGCGGGGTTGCAGGTGGTTGAGTTTGAGATTGTCCAAAAGATCTGGCCAGACGTGCGTCCGTGCTTAAGCTTTCCCTTGTGGCCAGCCAGGCTAACAGGCCCAAGAGGCAAATGGCCCCAAACATCAGCCCGATTTTAAAATCCTTTTGCATCATAGCACCGGGTCCCTAATTTCATCCATAAAAAAAAAGCCCACAACACACAGGGTGTTGTGGGCTTGAACATGCATCATAATACGTCAAGCATTCTTACTTCCCTTGGTGCCAATCAACAGCACTGGGGCTGCAATGGCAATAGAAGAATAAGTACCCACAATCACGCCCAAACCGATTGCAAATGTGAAACCCCTGAGGCCTTCACCACCAAAGATGTACATCACCAACACAACCACGAAGGTTGTAAAAGAGGTCATCAAGGTTCGCGAGATCGTCTGATTAATACTATTGGTAATCGTTTGAGGTGTCAACTGTGCTTTGTGTCTATTTTCGCGGATTCGGTCAAATACCACAATCGTGTCGTTCAAGGAGTATCCGATCAGAGTCAGGAACGCCGCAATCATGCCCAGATTGATCTTGAAATCACCGATCAAAAGGGCATCACCGAGGACAGTTCCGGCCAGATAGAAGCAGGCCGTAACAGCACCAAGTGTGATGCTGACGTCATGCACCAGGGCTATAATGGCGGCCAAGCCATAGCGTAGGTCACCAAATCGAATCCAGACATAGCCCACAATGGCGGACAGAGACAGAATGATCGCAATGATCGCAAGCTTTTGCTGCTCACCACCCACGGAGGGGTCAATCTGCGTGACGCGAGGCAAAGAGGTGGCCAAGCTGGCAGCGGCTTTGATTTTGCGGGTTTCATTGGCTTCGAATTGCGTCCACTCGTCCTGGCCGAGTGTTCTCAAGCCAGCATCAGGTGGCATGCTGACGTATACGAAAGTCGTGACTGCCTTGTCTTTGGGCAGGGTGGTCAGTTCTTCGCTGAGCAGGGTATGAGGATATTCATACCAAGCCAGATCACGCATATCTGGTTTGAACCGGAGGTTCTTGATACGCTTGTTGAACTGCTCGGGTGTGGCAGGGTGGTCCAGGGTGTAGGTAATCTTTGCACCGTCCATAGAATTGGACAGCATGGGATTATCAATGGCCATTTGTTCTGTGATGCGTACAGAGTCGAGGTTAGTTAGCACCAGGTCGTTCTGTTTTTCCAGGTCATCGCCAAATGCCAGTTCAATCGTGTTGGTCACGATTTCGTCCACAGTGGGATCTGTGATGGCCTGAGCATTCGGAAATGCTTCAGTCAGAGCATTCTTGACCAACTCTTGATTGACTTGGCTGGTGACCACTTCAAAGGTACCGGCTGTCACTGCTGTGACGCGTAGATTACTGAACCTGTCGCCAGACGAGGCTTTCTTGATGGCTTTGATCACAGAGTCCACGGTTGCATCCGTGCCTATCGTAAGTGTGGCAGTAGTCTTGTTGGTTTCTGTGGTGGTCACTTCAAATTCTTTACCGGTGTCACCTACGCTATAGACATAAGCGGTTTCAAGGGCGGGGCTACCTGCAGCCTTGCCCGCGAGGCGAAGTGTTTGTTCTACCTCATCGCGATCCTGAACCTCTTTGAAGTTGAGCTGAGCAGCCGTCCCGCCAGTAAATTCGATGTCATACTTTCCGCTGTCGCGGGTGAAGAAGACGAGTAGGCCGCTGATGATCAGAACGCTTGAAACCCCAAAGAAGACAGGGCGTGTGCCCATCCAGTTGATATTGGGTTCTTTGATCAAGCGCAACATCTTGATTTTGCCCTGGATCATTTTCTTTTCTACGAGCAAGTCAAAAATGATGCGTGTGACAAACAGGGCTGTGAACATACTGCACACAATACCAAGCATTAAGACAATGGCAAAGCCTTTGATTTCTTCAGAAGCGACCCAGTACAGGATGGCACCTGTGATGAAGGTGGTTACGTTGGCATCAAAAATGGTTCTGAATGCACGCTCGTAACCATTCTTAATGGACACTGCCAAAGAAGAGCCCTTGGCTTGTTCCTCACGAATACGTTCAAAAATCAATACATTGGCGTCCACACTCATACCGATGGTAAGGATAATACCCGCAATACCGGGTAAGGTGAATGTGGCCTCCAGAACACACATAATGGCCAGTACAAAAAGGATGTTGCACACCAAGGCAAAGTTGGCAATGATACCGGCTAACAGATAGTACACAGCCATGATGACAATCACCACGATCAAACCAATGATGCCGGCCTTGACACCGTCGTCACGGTTACTTTCACCGATGGAAGGACCAATGTTTTTGACCGAAATCGGCTGTTCAATCAAGCGTGCAGGCAAGGAACCTGCGTTGAGCTTGTTCACCATATCAGCCACATCCGTGTCAGTAAACGAGCCCGTAATGACGCCACTCTTGTCGATTCTGGTTGAGATATTGGGCGCCGAAATGGCAATGTCATCCAACAGGATACAGAGGGGGCGGTTTTTATTACTCTCAGTCATGGCGCCAAACTTGATGGCACCCTTGTCATTCAAGCTGAAGCCAATGGCGCGGCGCCCCATGCGATCGCTTGACGGTTGAGCTCTTTCCAGTTTCCAGTCTTTTTGGCCTGGCGTATGCAGCAGGCATTCACTAGGGAGGTTACTGGCCAGGACATAGAACTTGTTGCCAAACTTTCCGACGATGGCTGCCATACCGCCTTGGGGATTGGCCCATTGATTTATGGACTGAAGATCTTGACTTTCCAGCTCAAACCACTCATATTCAGTGTTGGAAGAGTACGATGGGCCCTTTGATGCCAAAGATTCTACAAAGTATTCAATTTCATCGCGGTTCAAGGCAGTGCTCGAAACTTGAGGGAGGATACGAAATTCCAGGATGCCTGCGCCTTTGAGCATACGTTGGAGGTCTTTGGGATCATCAAGCTGCCCTCGGTGACCTCTATAGTCATCATAGGCAGTCACTGCGGCAACGAGTTGCTCCTGGCGATCCTTGAAGTTGTTCTTGAGCGTCTCAGTCCCAGCGGTGCGTTCATCCGAATCTTCGGGGAGTTCCAGTATGGCGACCAGTTGTTCTTCCGTGAGATTCAAATTGTCCAGTTCACGCACAGCGATTTTGAACTTGTTATTAATACCAGTCTCAGGATCGGGGTCGGTCAGTGGAGCCACTGCAGTGGCCCACAGGGTATAGGTATCCAAGTAAGGCTTGATCACATTGGGATCAGCAAAGGGTTTGATTGCCTCAGCTTGCTCTGTGGCTGGTAGCTTGCTCCATTCCACACGCTTCTCTTTGACCAGGTCGAGATTGATGTTGGCGGCTGTCATGGCCACTTCTGCTGTGGCCAGCTCTGCCTGATATTGGTCACGCTTGATCTGAAGAGCCTTTTGTTCTTCGTAAACCTTGGCCAGGGTTTCCAGGATAACCATACGATTGGGATCATTTTGGCCGTATTTGGCAAAATCAGCAGTTCGGTCATTTTCCGTTTTCTTCAGTGACTGAAGAATCATAGACGGGCTGACGTTCTTCTCGCGCACTGCCGTCAGTGCCTCTTCATAGGCTTCGCGTTTGATCAGGGTTTCAGCATCGGCCAGAGGCATCTGGATCTCAAACCGGGTATCTCCTATGGCACGCCAGACAAGGTTTTGGATATTGGCCGGGTCAATACGACGTCGAAGTACCGTGATCATGCGTTGTGCCAGGTCAGTCTTCTCATGTGACTCCAGGCCCTCAGTATTGATTTCATACATCAAGCTGGTGCCACCTGCCAGATCAATACCAGGCTTGAGCTTGTCAAATTTTGGTGGATTCAATGTAAAGATCGCAAGAACCACCAGTGCCACAATCATAGCGATTTTCGATAGCAGGTTTTTATTCATCTTCGTGTCCCAATGCCTATTAATAAAAACGTTTTCAAATACTTACTTTCTGCATTCAACGCCAGTGTCACGAGACAGCGTTCATGCACGCCTATTGGTTGTCTTTCGACAGGTTTTTCCCTATAGCTGAAGCTGAGATGCGCATTTTCGTGTTATTTGACTCGTCAATCTTGAGCACCACTTCATCCCCCTTGACCTCAACGACTGTGCCGATGATACCTCCTACCGTACGGATGCGGTCATTCTTAGAGAGGGTGTCCACCATTTTCTTGTGTTCTTTCTGTTTTTTCTTTGGGCCCCTGACCATCATGAAGTACATCATCACAATCATGAGTCCCCAGATAATCAGCATGCCCTTGCCGCCAAAGATGCCGGTCGCGGTCGTTGTCCCCTGATTGGCATCATTGTTTGTCCCGGGGGTTTGAGTTATGGGGGCCTCATCACCACTGCCAATCGATTCAGAAGTAATCACAGACGATCCACCCTCGGTTTCGGCCTGTGCGATGATCCAAACATTCTTCATATATCAATGTCCTTTCGCTAAATTGAGAAAATATGTCGCATAGAGTATAGTGAAACACCGCCATTGTCAAACGCCAAATCGATATGAAGGGCGAAAAGCATTGGCATCACAAATGAATCTAACCTTGTAATTTGAGGGAAGTTATGACATACATCTCATACTCTGTAAACATGGCAGGGCACCTCTCTTTCGCCTGCCGTCTATTAGCCCTGATTTATTCAATTGACGCTCCTGGGAGTTGGGCTATAATAATACACGACGCTAGGGGTGGTTGTCCCATTGATGGCAGCCTGAGATAAATACCCTTTGAACCTGATCAGGATAACGCCAAAAATGGCCTGAGACCTGCGTAGGAAAGCCAATGACTTAGTGTTAGTTCATTTCGCTACTTGTTTTCCTCGTCATGGTTTTCAGGCGTACATTCTGGAGCAAAAAATGCCTACGCAACTGCAACTCGCACAAAAAGGTCATGTTACTGATGCTATGAAGGCCGTGGCCCAATATGAGCAGGTGGAGCCCAAGCTTCTCTGCGAACACATCGCTCAGGGCAAAATTGTCATCCCTGCCAACATCAAACACCTGGAGACCAACCTGAAGCCTGTTGGCATAGGTCGGCTTATAAGTACCAAAATCAATGCCAATATCGGAACCAGCAGTGAGAAGTCTTCGGTTCAGGGAGAGTTGCACAAGATGCAGGCTGCCCTGGAGGTGGGTGCTGATGCAATGATGGATCTCAGCACTGGAGGCGATTTGAACCAAATCAGGGCTGACATCTTGGCCGAGTGCCCGGTACCTTTTGGCACTGTGCCCATATACCAGGTGATTCAAGGCAGAAGCGTTGAAGAAGTGACCATTGATGTGATTTTGGAGGTGATTCGACTCCAGGCTGAGCAGGGTGTCGATTTCTTTACAATCCATGCTGGGCTGCTTCGAGAGCATTTGCCACTCCTTAAAAACCGCGTTGCTGGTATTGTTAGTCGTGGGGGGGCGTTGCTTGCCAAGTGGATGCTTTACCATAAGCGTCAGAATCCCCTGTATGAGATGTTTGACCAAATCTGCGATATTATGGCCCAATACGATGTGTGTTTCTCTCTGGGCGATGGGCTGAGGCCGGGGGCCATTGCGGATGCTACGGACGAGGCTCAAATCGCAGAATTGCGTGTACTGGGTGAACTTGTGGACCGTGCCAAAGAGCGTGGCTGCCAGGTCATGGTCGAGGGCCCTGGTCACGTGCCATATAATCAGATTCAACACAACATGGAGATTCAGGCCGAAATCTGTCATGGTGCCCCGTTTTATGTTCTCGGACCTATAGTCACAGATCTGGCACCTGGCTATGACCACATTACGTCTGCAATTGGCGGTACAGCCGCTGCGTATTATGGTGCCTCTTTCCTTTGTTATGTGACTCCGAGAGAGCATTTGGGATTGCCGGATGAAAACGATGTGCGGGCCGGTGTGGTGGCTTCCAAGATTGCTGCCCATGCTGCGGATCTTGCCCGTGGTCTCCCCGGTGCGGCAGACCAGGACCTTGCCCTGAGCACGGCACGCAGTAATTTGGACTGGAAGACCCATCTGTCTCTGTCAATGGACCCCAAAACGGCCACGCGCATGTATGATGAAGCATGTCAGGGCGAGCGAAAAGACCTGGTTCAGGGTGCCAATTTCTGCACCATGTGCGGCGAAAACTGGTGTAGCGTACGTGTTAATAAGGAAATTCGGGAAGCTGCTTGTACTGGAGAATAATCTTCGAAATAATAGAACAACATTGATTATGGTGTTCATATTAAGGGAATATGCTAGATGACAGAGCAACAATGGCAAACACTGCTGGCTGTGACGGCTGGCAAGCCTGTGGAAAAGCTTCCCGTGGGCTTCATTATTGATTGTCCATGGCTGCCAGGGTGGGGCGGGATCAAGACGATAGATTATTTTGCCAGTGAACAGAAATGGTTTGAGCTTAATTTACAGGCGATTCAGACCTTTCCGGAGGTGATGTTTCTGCCGGGTTTTTGGGCTGAGTATGGCATGTGTACAGAACCTTCGGCTTTTGGGGCCAAGTGTATCTGGCATGCCCATGATATGCCGTTTGCAGAAAAAACAATTCACACCCTGTCTGACATAGATCGTTTGACCGTTCCAAATCCAAAGACAGATGGTTTGTGTCCCTTTGTGCTTCAGCGACTTGAGGCCTGTCGGTCACAAATAGAAGCGGCCGGTCATGCCATTCGGTTTGCTGTGGCACGGGGTCCCTTGAACGTGGCTTCCTTTTTGATGGGAACCACAGAATTCATGATGGGATTGTATGATGATCCGAAGCGTATCCATGAATTATTGGATCGTATCACGCAATTTTTGTGTGACTGGCTCATTTTGCAAAAAGAGACCTTTGACACCATTGATGGTGTTTTGATCTTGGATGACATTGTGGGGTTTCTGGGACACCAGGACGTTGAAACATTTGTTTTGCCCTATCTGAAGCGTGCTTTTGATTGTTTGGACGTGTCCGTGATTATGTTTCACAATGATGCCAATGGTCAGGTGTGTGCGCCTTATCTGGCTGATCTTGGCGTAAACCTGTTCAATTTTGGTTTCGAGCACTCCATTACGGAGATGCGGGAGTGGACCGGGGGACGTGTGCCCTTGCTCGGCAACATTCCACCGCGAGATATTTTGGCCCTTGGTACGCTGGGTCAGATTAAAACCTGTGTTCGGGAGACTTTAGGCGGATTAGATAACACACAAGGCTTGATTTTCTCCTGCGGTGGAGGCATGCCTGGTGCTGTGTCGTCGGCTAAGATTCGCGCATTTATTGAAACCGCTCACGAGGTTTCTGTATCCTAAAGATGTGGCGAGTGCTGTGTTACGCAAGAAATTCAGGGCTGTTGACATAGCATTAGACAGTGTCCCCAATAACAAAGGGATCGCGGTACGTGCATTTGAGGTATTTATTGGCTTCTGAAGCGTGTGATCCCACAAACTGTTCCTTGGCAGGATCATACGTGAGTTTTGGTCCCAGGACAAAGGGATGTTTGGTGAGGTTGACCCGGTTGCCGCCCAATTGCTGGAGCATATCAGTCAATGTGTTCAAGGCATCTGGATGCGATTGCAGGGCGTGATGACACTGATCCACTGTGGCGGTTTGGCCCACTCGCCAGGCGATATTGGCCTGGTGACAAATCACCGTGCTGAGATGACCTACCTCGATTTCGCAGGCAAGGTCCTTGGGACGCCGAGACCGTACTGCGTCGATGAAGTTTTGCGTGTGGCTCCGACCGCCATCTCCCACGTATTGGTGGATTCTTTTATTGGCTCGATTATAAGCGCCACCACCCCCACGTGACAGACGAATTGAAGCACCTTCACATTCGATATGATTGCTGCCTCGAGAATTCAGATATACAGCGCCACTCTTGCCACCTTTTCGCAGGGGATCAGGCAGATTGCGGATGTCAATGACGACTGGTATGTCACCATAGGTGGCCAGGGCCATGTGCATATTGGGGGTTTGCCCGTTATCGTCCCAGCAGAAGCGATTGCCTGCGGCTTGAATTTTGGTGGGGACTGTATCCGAGCCCAATATATGACGTACATCGTCCAGATAGTGTATGCCCCAGTTGGCCATTTCTCCGTCACCCCAATTCCACTGCCAGTGCCAATCATAGTGGAATTGTTTTCGCATTACAGGGGTCATGGGGGCAGGGCCAGCCCAGAGATTATAATCAATGTTCGATGGCACGGACTGAGGTGTTGTGACTTTGCCTATGGGGTCACGTGAACCCAGTTTGGAGCAATGTATCCAGAGCACCTTGCCATATTTTCCAGACTGGACATCTCTGGCCACCTCCTGAACCGCAGGGCAGGAGCGTTGCTGTGTTCCTGCTTGGACAACACGATTGTATTTGTGCGCTGCTTCGACCATCTTCCGGCCTTCCCAGACACAGTGGCTGACAGGTTTTTCTACATAGACATCCTTACCCGCCTGGCAGGCCCAAATTGCCATGAGTGAATGCCAGTGATTTGGTGCGGCTATGACGAGGGCATCGATATCTTTGCGATCCAACACATCACGGACGTCTGCGTATCCCTGAACCGATTTGCCGTATTTGGATTCAAATTCTTTGACACGCTGGGCCAAAACTTGTGAATCAGGATCACACAAGGCCACGATTTGGACGCCTTCGACCGATTGGAAACGCTCGATATGCCCATTGCCTTGATTGTGAATTCCGGCCACGGCAACGCGAACTTCGTTATTCGCACCCTTGGCACTGGCTCGGCTAGAGACATGGGATCCCAAATAAACGCCAGCAGCAGTAGAAAGGCTCTGGCCCAGGAAATGACGGCGAGTGACGTGATTCATTTCAATGCTCCTTGTAGTGTTGTTAATGATATACTACATATTAACACAATTAGCTCACGTTGGCTTCTATTTTTTTTTGGGGTAAAGCCTGTGGCGTGAACACACGGGATTTATGTGTTGCGGCCCATTCCCGAAAAAGATAAAAATGATCCCCTGGCGTTCCTCAAAAAATGATTGACAGGTCTGAATGATTCCGATTTAACAGAGAGGTATTTGGCAGACGCGATCATAAACGAGTCTATATCCAAGAGAAGCAAAAAGGGAGTATTTTGGTGGACAGCGTACTCCGTGCTTTATTCATATCTGAATTCTGGGAGAACCGATGGCTGCTTTAAACAAGGCCTGGATTTGTACTGTTTGCGGTTACATTCATACTGGTGATGAAGCGCCAGAGTGTTGTGTTCTTTGTGGGGCGGGTAGAGACTTGTTTGAGCCCCACGAGGAATCTGTCCCAGCTGTGCCGGACGTTGTGTCCCAGTGGCGATGCCTTCTCTGCGACTATGTGCCAGATGGCCAAGAGCCGCCCGAAGTCTGTCCCGTTTGTGGTGCAGCGGCTGATCAGTTTGAGGTACAT
The DNA here is from genome assembly GCA_964494325.1 of uncultured Pirellulales bacterium. GTDB lineage: Bacteria > Planctomycetota > Phycisphaerae > Sedimentisphaerales > Anaerobacaceae > JAIPFM01. Next base: position 26,200 of record CAZBTJ010000001.1, on the reverse strand, counting down.
CATGCGGAGACCGTTGAGATAGTTTCTCTAGACGATAAATCGCAGACCTTCGTGATTGTGGGTGCTGGCATTGCCGGCATCTCGGCGGCTGAATCGATTCGTAAAGCGTCGCCCGATGCTGACATCATAGTATTGTCAAAAGAAGCGGAGTTGCCCTATTATCGACTGAATCTTACACGGTATCTGGCCGGTGAGATTGGGAGCGAGCAATTGCCATTGCATCCAGAACCGTGGTACAAAGACCAAAACATTACGCTGATGCTGTCTACTGAACTCTGCTCCGTTGATGTGGATCAGCAGTGTTTGAAACTACGCACCGGTGAAACGCTGTCTTACGACAAACTCATTTTGGCCATGGGGTCCCATCCTTTTGTGCCGCCTGTGCCGGGTGCCAATCGCGAGAATGTGACGGTCTTACGCACGAAGCCGGATACGGAGTATATTTTGAAACACGCTCGGTCTGATGCTCGCGTGGTTGTGATCGGTGGGGGGCTCTTGGGCCTTGAGGCCGCAGGTGCTCTGGTGGGCAAGGTGGCCAGTGTGGCCGTATTGGAAGGGTATGGTTGGCTGTTGCCCAGGCAACTGACCGAGACGGCAGCTTTGCCTTTGGAGACGCATGTGCGTTCGCTTGGTATTGAGTTGCATCAGAAGGCCAAGGTCAAGGAGATTGTGGGGGATGAACGGGCCCGGGGCGTGCGTTTGGAGAGCGGCGAATTGGTATCGGCCGATTTGATCATTATCTCCACTGGCGTACGTGCTAATAGCTATGTGGCTCGGATAGCTGGGCTGGAGGTACACCATGGCATTGTGGTGAACAATCATCTACAGACCTCTACGCCCCATATCTATGCGGCCGGTGATGTGGCAGAGCATCTAGGCATTGTCTATGGAATTTGGGCACCCTCTCAATTTCAAGGTACCCTGGCCGGGCTCAATGCAGCAGGCAGTCCTTCAGAATTTCTGGGCATGGCTCGTTCCAACATGCTCAAGGTGCTAGGTTTTGATTTGTTCAGTATTGGCTGTATTACAGCAGAAGATGGCAGCTATGTCATCATTGAGGGGACTGTGAAGGATCACTATCACGCGTTTACCTTCAGGGACAGTCGCATGATCGGTGCCATCTTACTGGGTGACACATCTCACTCTGCCCAAGTCAAACACATCGTAGAACAGAAACGAGATTGTTCCCGCATTTTACAGGGCACTCGTTCTATCGCATCTGTGTTGGCATTTCTAGTTGATCAGGGTGACTGAACCAAGGGGATCAGCAGGTCGAAAGCATTGATGTCAATATGAAAAGAGACTCATAAACCATGGCAACATCTGGAGCTGAAAATTCTGAGCGTCGTGTATTGACACCTGGCGAAGAGATATTTAACAGTGTCACTCACGCCATGGGTGCCGTATTAAGTGTGGCGGGCTTGGTGCTGCTCCTTGTTTTTTCAAGCAAACAAGGCACGGTGTGGCATATTGTTGGTTCGGCGGTCTTTGGAAGTTCCTTGGTCGTGCTCTATACAGTCTCCACGCTTTATCACAGTGTCACGAATGTACGGATCAAATCCCTTTTTGCACGTTTGGATCATGTGGCGATTTTTCTCCTTATTGCAGGCAGTTACACACCCTTTGTTCTGACAACCCTTCGAGGCCCTCTGGGATGGACCTTGTTTGGCGTGATTTGGACCTTGGCATTCATGGGTATGATCATCCGTTCAATTTTTCTGGGCCGATTCCGAAAGCTCATGGTGTCTCTTTATCTTCTGATGGGTTGGTTGATTGTTATCGCCATTGTCCCCATGACTCGAGCCCTGCCCTTCATCAGCATCGTCTTTCTCGTGGCCGGGGGATGCTGTTACACGTTTGGTGTTGTATTTTATATATGGCGTCAACTCAAGTTTAGCCATGGTATCTGGCATCTTTTTGTCTTGGCGGGAAGTATCTGTCACTTCTTTTCCGTTTTAAACAGTTTTGCTTGACACTTGAGTTCTCAGCCTCATGTGTCAGAGGCCTGGATCGATGCCACAAAAAAAGAGGCCAAGGATGACGAGATCGGGATCGTGGGTTATGAGACCCCCTTTAATCGCCACTGTTGTTTGGCAAAGGCCAGGTATTGGGTCCAATCGTAGGCTGTTAGGTCGTGCTTGCCTGTGCGGAGATGGTAGCCAATCCGACCGTTGACCGGGTGGTCTGGTTCGGGCCATACGTTCGCGGGCAGACCTTGGAGGCCAAATAGGTTGTACACGGTAGTGGCACCCTTCGCGGCCAGAAACTCACCTTTGGGGTCGGCCCAGGTGTCCAGTGTGGCACTGGCCACGTACACGGGACGCGGGGCCATCAGTGCAATGAGCATGTGCTGATCCACGGGCAGTGCGTCTTCTTTGTCATTATATTGTTTGAATCTTTTACAGAACCAATGAGGGAAACTGGTGTTAAGGTTTTTGATGCGTTCGCCGAAGCAGCGACGAAACAGGGCGGCGCCACCAGATCCAGAATCATTACTAATGACCAGGTCAAAACGCTCATCTGTGGCACCTGCCCACAGAGCGGTTTTACCCAGACGCGAATGGCCCAAAACTGCAATGTGTTCGGCATTGATGCGCCGGTCATTTTCAAGATAATCCATGGCTCGACTCAGGCCCCATGCCCAGGCTCCAATGGCACTGAAGTTGTCGCTGCGCTGTTGCAGGGCTGGATAGAGTGCGTGGACTCCATTTTTGAAGTCGTCATGAATATCCGGATCGATGTCGCCATAGTATAGGGTGGCCAGGCCAAACCCCTGTTCCAGGATCATTTCAACGGGCCAGCGTGAAGCCGCCCTTCCGCGTGATGCGTTGGTAGCTTCGCGTCCTTTGGGGAGCCAGGATTGGCACAGACGAATGCCTGGGTCTTTGTGGATGGTGTGATTGCCTTGGAAGTTCAGGCCCAAAAAGACAGGTACTGCTGAGGTCGCTTGTTTGGGCAGGTAAATGAGCAGCTCAAGTTTTGGGCTGTCTTGTATGTCACTCACTCGGAGTGTGACTTGTTTTCGGATGGCCTGTCCACCCAAGGCGTTTAGTTCTGTCTCCTGGTTTTGTGCGATGACTTGCGGTCGTGCCGGTGATTGGCCAAACATGTGAGCCCTGAACAGATTCAAGATTTCATCGCGTCGCTGTATCTGCCATTGTTTGGCCGTGGTGATAACATCCCCGTTTTCCAGCAACAGAGGATTTGGAAGCGTATAGGTGGGGACCTTCGATTCATCAGTATTCTTGGCTTGTACGCTTGATATGAAAACCAAGCAAGAGATAACTGCCATACAGATCCTGTTTGTGTTCATCGCTTAATGCCTCCAAGTAGGGTAAAGAACGTTTGTTAAAGATTCATTCGCTAGCGGCACGTTTATGCTAAATCCAAACGCTATTATTAGGTATTTGGGTGGAAATCACAAGTTTCAAGATTCAGGGAACCTCCATTAATCCATTTTGCCTTGCAGAGTTTGCTGGCTCTGTGGGTTGCGTGTGTCTTGTCCAAAATCCGAAATGAAAACGCGTGGCGTTTAGTTTTTCTACAGGCCAGGGCTGATGAGGGCGTTTTTAGCCATTGGGGGGCGATTGGAGGCCGACGGCATGAGGTTTGCTAGTGTTCTATGTGATTAATCAAGGATCTATGGCTATGAGTTCGAGATGGATGTGTTGGATTGTATTTGGTGTGCTGAGCTTGGCAGCTTTTGAAGCATCTGCCGCGCAGGAGCCTAATGGATTGGGCAATGAGTTGTCGCATTCATTGAAACCGGGGGCCGGGCAGTCGGATGTGCGTGATATGTTGTACAAGTTGTGTGCGGCCGTGGGCACGGTTCTGGTGCTTGGTGGAATGGCCATTTATGTATTGCGTGTGCTGTTGCCGAAGTTTGGCCCAGTGAATAAGAACCATATTAAAGTGGTGGAGGTTCACCATTTGGGGGGGCGTAAGGTCGTGCATTTGATAGAGGTGGGACACAGGCAGTTATTGGTGGGCAGTACGCCAACTCAGATTTCAATGCTGGCGGATGTGACTCAGCATTGGGATGAGGCTGAGGTGTTGGTGTCTCTTGCCGAGCCTGGAGATAAGTCATGAGGTGTTTTAGGGGATTTGTCCTGTGTTTCATCTTGCTGGGATGCGGGGGGACAGTTTGGGCACAGGATAGTATGGAGCCAGCTGCGCCCGTTCAGAGTATGAATAATCTGCCGTCATTGGGGGATTTGGTCAAGGTGGTGGATCAGGCGACGGCCGGGGATGAGCAGACGAGGCAATGGTCCACGCCCGTGAAACTGGTGATCATTTTTAGCGGTTTGGCGATTTTGCCGAGCTTATTGGTGATGATGACGTCGTTTACACGGATTGTCATTGTATTGTCCTTTGTGAGACGAGCGTTGGGAACCCAGACGATTCCACCGACAGTGGCCATTATTGGGCTGGCTCTGTTTTTGACACTGTTTACGATGACACCGACGTTTACGTTGGTCAACGAAACGAGTATTCGACCGTATCTGGACGGTGAGATCAATTTAACGGTCGCAAGTGTACAGGCTGGGGAGTGTCTAAAAGGATTTATGTTGCGTCAATGTCGTGAGGCTGATTTGGCCCTGTTTGTGCAGATGGCCAAGGTGCAAGCGGATGGGCCATCTGATTTGGGGCTGAATATTGTGGTGCCTGCTTTCATTATCAGCGAGTTTAGAACTGGATTTGAGATTGGGTGTTTGCTGTTTATTCCGTTTTTGGTCGTGGATTTGGTCATTTCCAGTGTGCTACTCAGTGCCGGCATGATGATGTTACCGCCTGTGATGATTTCTTTGCCTTTCAAGTTGATCATATTTATTCTTGTGGATGGTTGGGGCATGTTAGCCAAGAGTTTGAGTTTGGGATTTAACTGATGAAATGGACAGGTCTGGTTAATGGATAGTAGTTTTGTTCTATTTTTGGGTCGTCGTTCGCTTGAGGTGGCATTGTTCGTCTCTGCGCCTGTATTACTGACCTGTGCGGTGGTGGGTGTGGTGGTGACCTTGTTTCAGGCTGTGACGTCCATTCGTGATATGTCCCTGACTGTGGTGCCTAAACTGTTGGCTGTGGGATTTGTGTCCTTGCTGTTTGGGGGGTGGATGTTGGATACGATGCTGCAGTTTGTGGTGGAGATTTTTGGCTATATTCAGAATGTGGGACATTAGCTGTGGAGTTCATACTGGCCAGGATGTTGGGTTTTTTTTTGGTGCTGGTGCGCACGTCTGCATTTTTTTTGGTGGGGCCCATTTGGGGTGCACGCGTCATTCCCACGCAGTTTCGCGTGGCCATTGTACTGATACTGTCAGCATTTTATGCATGGATGTCGCCCGGACGGTTCGATCATTTAACGGTATCCATGATAGAGGTGGTGGTGCTTTTGACTCTGGAGGCCGTATATGGCCTGGCTTTTGGACTCATTGCGATACTGATATTCTCTGTGGTCAAGATTGCCGCCAGAGTCGTGGAGCATCAGATGGGGTTTGTGATGGCCCAGACTTATGATCCGTTGAGTGGTGAGGATGCTCAGCCTTTGAGTTTGCTGATGGAGATGTTATTCATTTTGCTGTTCTTTAGTTCGAATGGTCATCATATGCTGGTGATGATTATGGGGAAGAGTTTTAATGTATTTCCTGTGGGGACGGCTCCTGATATTGGCTTGCTGATGGAAGCGGTGGTGGGGTCTGGGTCCAGTATGTTCATGGCCAGTTTACGTTTGTGCGCGCCTCTTTTGTGTACCTTCTTTCTGCTGTTGAGCACCTTGGCCATTTTTGCTCGGATCATGCCGGATATGGATATTTTGTTTTTGAGTATGCCGTTGCGCGCAGGGCTTGGGCTTTTGTTTTGCAGTATGGCGATGCCGTTCTTGCTAGAGTTTGTCACCGAGTTTTCCGATTGGATGGGGAAGTTGCTGCCCATGTAGGGCATGTGTTGATTGAGTATGGCGGAAAAACCAGCATCAGAAAAAACCGAAGAACCGACTCAGAAGCGTCTGGATAAGACGCGAGAAAAGGGGCAGGTCGCTCAGAGTCAGGAGGTGGGCAATGCAGTGGCGATTGCCGTGTTGGTGCTCATATTGGCAGCCACTTCCAAGGATCTGGTCTATTGGATTTCTCAACAGGTTGAGACGGGCATGGTGGGAGAGAGGGATGTTTTCCTTAATACAGGTACGTTTCTTGAGTATATAACGAGAAAAATGTCCAGTATGCTGGTCGCATTACTGCCTATGATGGGGGCTTTGTTGGTCGCGGGCATTTTGGGCAGTATTATGGTGGGTGGGGCGACATTTGCGCCCAAGGCTTTGATGCCAAAGTGGAGCGAAGTCAATCCAATAACCGGTTTTGGGCGTTTGGTGAATATGAAGTCGTTCATGAAACTGGGGATTTCAATTGTCAAGTTGATTGTCATTTCCCTGGTTGTTCTCGCCTATGTGAAGGCACGTACTGAGGAACTTATCGCGATTCGGTGGGCGTGGTCAGCAGAGTTATTGGCTGCGATGGGCCAGTTGGTGTTTGGTTTGCTGATTCGTGTGACAGTGGTTCTGGTGGTCATTGCGGCTCTGGATGTACTTTTTCAGAAATGGAAGTACATGGAAGATCTTAAAATGACCAAGCAGGAGATTAAAGAGGAACGAAAGGAGAGTGACGGTTCGCCTGAAGTGCGTGCCAGGGCGCGAAGGATTCAGATTGAAATGGCGAGGAATCGATCTCTTCAGGAGATACCCAAGGCCAACGTGCTTTTGGTGAATCCAACGCATGTGGCTGTGGCGCTAAAATATGACAGTAAGACGATGGCGGCACCGATGGTGGTGGCCAAGGGGGCTGATTATATGGCCGCAAAAATTCGCGAGATAGCCAGAGCACATGGGGTGCCTATTTTGCGAAGGCCAGCTTTGGCCAGGGCAATTTACAAAGTTGTTGAGCCAGGTCAGGCAGTGCCGGAGTCGCTATATTCAGCAGTGGCCGAAATTTTGGCGCTGATTTACAGACTAAAACGCAGAGGAATATGAGGTTAGTTTTTAGTTTTTGGTATTAAGTTTTTGGTTTTAAGTAGTGGCAAGAAGGAGAAACATCTTTATCAGATTTGATACTGCGGTTGGGTTGCGAATGCCTTACGGCTGAAGGCTGTCTTACACGCCGTATTTCTGCATGTTCTGCGCGGCTTCTAGGATGTTTTCTGGTGTGTCAAGCTGGCCTGAGGCGATGAGTGCTTTAGCACTGGCTACCGCTGATTCAGTTTCTACTGGGATTTGCTTGGCCTGCTCCATGATGCTGTTAAAACTGATTTGAAGTGACGCATCTTGTGTGTTATCAGTACCATTTTGCGAGGTAACTTGCGGTGAGCCGTTAGAATTCACGTTCTGGGTTGCTCCTAAAACACCCTTGTTGGTGTTTAGAGCCCCCTCTGATATTTGATTGTTATTCAGTTTGTTTATCATAATGTTCCCTGCTAATTGTTTCTATCTATATTGTCGCAGGCATCACAGAAAACTTAAAAGTTTTTTCCGCTTTTTACACCCTTTTCTTGAAGCCTTGTGCTGACTCATTTTTTGGGTCCCAACGTCTGGCTGGTTTCGTAGGCCACGAATCTTAAGAACTTTTTGGAGCTGACAGTCCCCAATCGGTCTTTGGATGCAGGCAGACCCAATATGTTTTTCTGAGTATAGAATTTTTCAATTCGTTTTCGTGTGGCTTCATCCGCCGTGTCCCAGATGTATTCAAAGGCCCAGTGTGTGGTACTGTTGGAAATATCGGTCAGTTTCAGCCTAAGCCCTACTTTTAGGTGAGGGTACGGGGTAAATGTGGTGATTGTTCCGCTTAAGACAGCTTTACAGTGAAGGGAAGTTCTTATATCAGCAAGCTGTTCCAATGTGTACTTTTTGAAGTTATACAACTCAAGTTCGTCCCATTCTGGATCACTCTGACGAATAACACTCATGCCGAGCAGGCCGCTGTGTTGCATGGACAGAAAGAGGGCATCTGTGGCCTCTTCTGAAATACTGGCCACTTCAGACTTGTTCTCGAGCTCCAGAAGAATCGTGGCCCCCACCTGTCTTATGTCAGTGTCTGGATGGCGATAATAATATTGAGAAAGCGGGTTTTTGGAGGCTTTTGAGGCACATCCACAGGCCAGTGCACTGGCAATAATACAGGCATAAAAGCATTTATACATTGGAATCGCTCGTAGAAGGGCTATTTTGGTCATTTGCTTTGTCTTCTGTTTCTGGAATTATTTCGCCGCCCAATAGTTGGAGAATCTTGAGCAGGGCTTCCAGTTGAGCCTGATCAGCATCTTGCATTTCGGACCGAAAGCCAAGCACATCATCTTTCCAGTTGTTGAGCTCAAGTCGCATTTCAATGAGTAGATCATTGGCTTCGCCGAGTTCTTTTTGGGTCTGCAGCAGATCTGGTTCCAGAGTCGTGACTTGAGTTTTGAGTTGTCCATTTTCTTGGGTTAGATCAAACTTTTCTTGTTTCAATTGGGTGAGTTGTTCTGATAATTGTGCACATTTCTGTGACAATTGAATGGCAGACTGGACAGCATTGGGTACGTTTGAGGAGGGTTCCTGGAAGTTTTCTGGCGTGACGCTAGACCGAGTGACCAGTGATAGATTGGTGGCCTCTGGCGTGACTGTGCATCCTGTGAGTACCATAAGCCACAGGATGGTCAAGCAGTGTGTTTTCGAAAGAGTGTATGTTTTCATGGCGTCTCCGTGATTCAGCCGGGCCTTATGACGTGGCCATGGCTTCTGAGTAATCGCATTTGACTCGCATTGTGTGTCCGCAAGCACAGGTAATTTCCAAAAGGGCATACTGAGAGTGTTGCTCGACGATTCGGGCTTGAGCTGGTCCCTGGGTTGATGTTGTGTCTGAAGATACCGTACTGGCCGAACTACCGGTGGCCAGAGAATACGTGCCAGACACTTCAACTTTGTTTGCTTTCAGTACGCGGTTGACAAATTTCATAAAGAATTAATCCTTAGTTTCTTGGTTCAGGCTTCGTAGTCAATAAGGTGGTCACTGTCAGGTGCCGTAATAATCTCTTGATCGATCAATGCCTTAGGTTCCGTCCGTGGCCTTGACGGTTCATTGTGTTTCTTCTTTTTCTTCTTCTTATCCTTCTGCTTGCTGTGGTTTCGTCTTTGTAAAGAATCTGATGTGTCCATATTAACAGTTGGGATGATTTCGTGATCACTCATGTTTTCATTGCCTCATCGTAATGGACAGATTAAACAACGTCTTGGCATGCAACTGGCTAACACGTGCTTCTGTAATTTCAAAGACGCTTGCTATCTGTTTCATGGTTAATTCCTGCTGGTAGTAGAGCAGGATGAGTTGACGGGGACGTTCATCAAGTTCGAGAATGGCCTGAGCCAGGGTATTGACGAGTTCCTGCTGCTCCATAGCTTCCAGTGGCGAGGTGGTTAAGGCTGCAGGGATGTTTGGACGATCTGGACTGGACGTATCGTCTTGCGACGTATCAATCGAGAGGAATTGCTTCACGCGTGCATTCTTGAAGATCCGACCCAACTTTTCCACGGAAATGCCAAGTTTTTCAGCCAAGACTTCATCGGAGGGTAATTTGCCAGTTTCTTCTACGATATCGGCAGTGGTTCGAAGTGCATCCTGAATTTGTTTGTCCACCTGAGCTGGTACAAACGACCAGGCTCGAAGTTCATCCAGTACGGCGCCACGAATCTTGATGTAGGCATAGGTCTGAAATTCTGCCTGATGTGACATATCGTAATTATGGGCGGCTTTGATCAGTCCCAGAGTACCCGCTGATACAAGGTCTTCATAGGTTAATGGAGGCTTGATGTAGGTGATCACGCGTTGCACAATTTTATGGACAAGGGGCAGGAACTGGACGATCCTTTGGTCTTCCGCACCGGATTGGTTTTGACTGGCATAGGCTTGCTGAGCCAACCGCCTGGATTTATTTTGAATTTCTTCGGTGATAGGTTCTGTGCGCGCCGGGGCCAGTTTAGACGGGACATAGCAGGTTGCGACTGGATTATCAGCCCGATTTTGCGATAAGTATTTATTCATGGCTGCCACTGACAGATTCCTCTTGTTTGTTCAGCTGACTTTTTACTAAGGCATTCAGGATGATCCTGTTAACCACCTTCACAGCGCCACGACACAGGGCATAAATGATCACGGCACAAATGAGGGCACGTTTACTACAGGTCCAGGGCGAAAGTTGACACAGAGCACCTATGCAGGCCACGCCAAAGAAGGCAACAATGGCTATTTTCATCGAACAGGTTTTTGAGTTAATGATCATAAAGGGTCATTCCTGCTTATCTATCATGAACTCACTGCCAGGGGCGCTTGGTGCTGAGTCAGCGCCTGACTTTGGTCTTGACTCAGGGATACCGTGCCAATGGGTTCAATGTCTGTACCCACCACTATTTCATCATATGCAATAATTGGTAATGTTGAGATCACGCGAGCCAACATGGAGGCCACGTTGGATCGTAGTCGGGAATCACACAGAAGCACTAGGTCGTCCAGGCCCTTATCGGTGGCTTCTTTCCAGGTTTCTGCAACCTGTTGACTAAACGCCATGGTGGTTTCTGAATCCAGCATCAGATTGAGACGATCCCCTTCCTGACGCAACTGATTTAACATGTGATACTCAAGATTTGGATCCAATGTGATGGCCAAGACCTTGCCTTGTTGATTTTTGTATTGATCTGTAATAGTGCGTTTGAGATCCTTGCGTGCCATTTCTGTGAGCACGTCTGCATTTTTTGTCTTTCCAGCATGTTCTCCCAACGATTCCAGGATGGTGCCTAGCTCACGCACTGGAATTCCGTGAGCTAGCAGATTCTTGAGAATGCGTTGCAGCATGCCCACGGATACGAATTCGCCGACGACATCACGCACCAGTGACGGTTGAGTGCCAGCCAAACGATCGACGAGCAATTGCACGTCTTCTCGTGTGATCAATTCGTGGGCATGTTTTCGCAGGGTTTCTGACAGGTGGGTGATAAACACGGACTCAGGATCGATGACTGTGTGACCACTGAGCTCGGCCTTTTCCCTGTCTGTTTCCGGGATCCATAGCGCGGGTAATCCGTATACCGGTTCAGAGGTTTCAATGCCATCCAGCTTGACAGGTGAATCACCTGAGTCCATGGCCAACAGCATGTTGGGTTCGAGTTGACCCGTGGCAATGGTGTGGTCAAACAGGCGAATTTCATAGGTGTTGGGCGGAAGGTTGACGTTGTCCCTGAGACGTACCAACGGCACGATGATTCCGAGCTCTTGGGCGAAGCGTCTGCGCAGGGCACCAATACGATCAAAAATTGTGCTTTCTTTGTTGGGGTCTACCAGACTGATCAGACGTAGGCCAACCTGTACGGACAAGCGATCCACGTCAAGGAGATCTTCAACAGGTTGTTTGGCAGGTTTGTTTTTGGTGGCCGGTGCCTTCTTGTCTGCTTCTTGTTCTTTGGACACGCGACCCGCAAGGCGACTTGTCAGGCCTGTACCTGCTGCAAGCAGTAGAAAGGGAATGGGTGGCAAACCTGGCACCAATGCCATGGCTGCAATAATAACCGAGGCAATCGTCAGGGGCTGAGCTGATTTTAGAAATTGCCCCGAGAGATCTTGGCCCACACTTTTGCTGGATGATATTTTTGTCACCAGAAAACCAGAACTGATGGAGATGATCATGGATGGGATTTGACTGACCAGACCATCACCAATCGATAGTATGGAGTAAGTCTCCATGGCCGTGGTAAGATTCATGCCGTCAGAATAGCCAATGCAGATACCGCCAATGACATTCACGATGGTGATGATGATGCCAGCCTTGGCATCACCGCGGATGAATTTACTGGCACCATCCATGGCCCCATAGAATTCACTTTCTTTGACAATCTTCAAGCGACGTTCATTGGCCTGGGTCTCAGTGATCATGCCAGCATTGAGATCGGCATCGATGGCCATTTGTTTACCGGGTGTGGCGTCCAGGGTAAAACGTGCAGATACTTCACTAATACGCTCAGCACCCTTGGTGACCACAATGAACTGAATCACAAACAAGATCAGGAAGATAACGAGGCCCACCACGAAGCTACCGCCGGCCACAAAGTCGCCAAAGGTCTGCACAATACGGCCTGCATCACCCTGGAGTAGGATAAGGCGGGTAGAAGCCACATTGAGTGATAATCTGAAGAGTGTGACAAACAGTAGCAGAGAAGGGAATGTGGACAGCTCCAAGGCTTCCTTGGCAGATAATGTGACTATTAGAACGGCAATGGATAAGGAAATACTACAGGCCAGAAGCATGTCGAGCAGAGGTGTGGGCATGCGAACCAGCAGGGTCGCCAGGACCGTGACAATACCCACAGCCATAATGACATTGCTTTGAGATGCCCCTTTTAGGCTTTCTGCGCTTTCAATTTCCTTGGCCATGAAGCCACGTGCTCCTGTTAACAGTTAGTATAATGGATTAATTGTTTTCTGGGGTACCCTCTGCTGTGGCCCCCAGAATTTCCTTGATTTTGATGGCAAATTTGTCTTCCACGACCACCACCTGACCTGTGGCAAATTTTGCATTCTTTATATATAGGTCAACAGGCTCGGCAATGGATTTGTCCAGTTTGATGACTGCGCCCGGGCTGAGTTTTAATAGCTTTTGAATGGAGATTTCAGTTTGCCCTACGGCCACAGTTACGGCGACGTCCATGTCAAGTAGGATGTCAAGACTGGAGGTTGCGCCTGAACCACCCCCTTCTTCGGCGGCGGGAAACTCAACGGCTTGAGCCTGAACCTTGTCGTCTGTGGCGGCTTCTCCGTCCACTTTGTCAGCAGTTTTTTTTGCAGCTTTCTTCGCCATATGGGCTGTTCCTTGTTTAAGAGTCGAGTGTTCCAAACGCGATCAGGCGTTCTGTGTCACTATGACGGCATATTGATCTTCACACTGAGCTGGTTTGCAGTAAAAAACCAGGCGATTATTTATTTTGAGTGTCATTGGGTCATCCAGCTCTTTGTCCAAGAGGAGGACATCTCCCACGTTCAAGCTCATGGCCTGTTCCAGGGTGAGCTGGGTGTGCCCAAACTCGGCGGTGATTTCAATGGCCACATTGTTGACATGTTCGCGCATGGCCTCAGATAGTTTGTTCTGAGAAGGGACCACCGGGAGAACAATACTTTTTAGCGTAGTTGCCAGTTGAATGCAGGGCATCATGAGTGTCACAGTTTGAATGGCTTCCTCAGTGGCCTCTTCTTCTTTATAGGAGAAAGTCAAGGTGGAGAGCTCCATTGTATCCTCGACCTGTGTGGATATTTCCCCAGGGGCCAACGGCGGTTGTGCATGAAGTGTGTACTCATTGGAGGAGGAAAATGCTTCAACAAAAGAGACCGCGATGTCTGAAAGGAGCGTAATCTCCAATTGAGACAAAGTTTTGCCTTCTCCGGAGCCCCCGAGAAGGCGTGAGACCCAGTCTTGCGTAGTGGCTTTGGGCAGAGCCAGAGCACCACATAGCTTCTTGTCTTCTGTTTCAAAGGTCATGAAGCTGTTCTGTTCAAGCGTTTTTTTCTTGTACTGCAAAAAAGTTGTCTGGTTGACCTGTGTGAGTTCAACCGAAAAATCAGTTCTGAAGGCTCGCTTTAGTGTGGCTGCAAAAAAAGGAGCGACCTTGTCACCCAAATCTTCCACGGCTTGGAGCTGAGGTGCGTCAAAGTATCTAACCTGATGCCAGTCATAGGCTTCATGGGAGATCTCATCGGCCTCGACATGTTCAGGCGAAGATCCGATTGCGGCCAGTATTTGCTGCATTTTAAGTCTGTTTTGCATAGGATTTAGAAGCTATTGAATCGCAAATTCATCAAGTAAAATTCGGCTGATTTGAGGTTGACCATCAGGAAACAGTTTTTGGTTAAAGGCGTCCAAGACGTCACTTTGAATACGTTTAATATTTTTTTCTCCTAGTGCGTCGTCTAAGGAGAGACTGGCAAGATAAATGGTGAGCCAGTTTCTTAGGTGTGGTGTCTTTGATTCCAGAAGAGTCCTTCCCTCTTTTTCATCCAGTGCATTAGAAATCTCCAAGGTGAGGGTTGTACGCACATATCTGGTCGCACCAGGTTCGTCCAGATTGGCAACCACGGCCTCCAGATCTTTATAGAACCAGGTTTTTTCAGATCCAATAATCGGTTGTTTTGGCTTGGGGGTTTCTGGCTGCGACTTCGTATTGCCCGCGATTTGAGCCGCCACAATCGGGACAGGTTTAAGAGTCTCAACGAGGATTTTGCCCAGGGAAAAACCGGCGAGGGCAAATACAAGAATAATACTGCCCATGATAGACCAGGTTATAATCTTCTCTTTTTTCTTGTGGGTCTTCTGATTGTCCTGACTATCCTCGCCCTCTTGCTCGGATGTCTTTTCTTCATGCTCTTCTGCCATGACTAGTTGCCTTTTTTTACGGTTTATATTTTCAGGTCTTAAGCAGGTTGTAAACTGCCTTGTTCTCGATATCGCTTGATTTTGACTCTTAATGTGCGATCACTGATGCCCAAAATCTTGGCAGCTTTGGTTTGGTTACCGCTGGTTTGATCGAGGGTATTCAAGATGGCATGTTTTTCTATATGCTCTAATGGCATGCCGCAGAGGGTTTGTAAGTCTGCGACTCGATCCTGTGGCTGCGGTGAATTGTTCTGTGGTATAGGTTGCAGTTCATCAAACAACCAGGATACATCTGCCAGCGACAAAATTTGGCCGGAGCCCAAAACCAAACTGGTGCGAATGACGTTTCTTAATTGTCTAACATTGCCAGGCCAATGGTATTTTGCAAATAGATCCATCATGCAGGGCGCTAGTTGTGTAATTTGTCGTTGTGACTGTTGGGCATACTGGTTGACAAAATACCATGTCAGGTCGGCCATATCTTCAAGGCGGTTCCTCAAGGGGGCCAGTAGAATACGTACACCACTGAGTCGATAATACAGATCTTGTCTGAATCGTCCCTCAGCAACTTCTTGAAGCAGATCCTTGTTGCTTGTGCTGATAATGCGCACATTGACCTGGATACTGGTGTTACCACCCACCCGCTCAAAATCCTGTTGCTCAAGCACGCGGAGTAGCTTGGCCTGGAAATTGAGTGGCGTTTCCGTTATTTCATCCAATAGCAGGGTGCCGGTGTGGGCCATTTCGAATCGGCCTTTGCGTTGTGTGTAGGCGCCAGTAAACGCCCCTTTTTCATGTCCAAACAATTCACTTTCCAGCAGAGTGTCACTAAGTGCTGCACAATTAACTCGGATATATGGGCCGTGATTTCTTTTGCTATACTGATGAATCAGATATGAGATTAGTTCTTTGCCAGTGCCGCTTTCACCGTTGATCAGGACTGGGATGGATGTGGGGGCAATTTTTTTGGCCAGATTGATGGTCTGGGCCAACTTGGGGCTTGCGCCGACCAGTGTGTTTTCAATGGCGTGATTACCAGTGTCGGTTGTCACGCAGTTGTGAACCGGATGGTTGGGCAGCGTCTTGTTAACCAGCTCAAGCACTTTGCTTTTTTGAAGTGGTTTTAGCAAGACATCGTTGAATCCTGCATGGAGGGCGTCCACAACACATTCGGACAATTGGTGGGGGGTGTGACCTTTCATGCATGCCATCAAAATGGTGACCACTTCTGGCGCTTGAGCTCGAATCGTCTTAAGCAATTTTACGCATTGCTGCCACTGAGCAAACCAGGATGAAGTTTCAGACAATACGCCAGAAAAAACCAGGTTATAACTATGCTTATTGAGTGAATCCTGAGCTTTGTCATAGTTAGAAGCCACTGTCGCACGGATGGATTGTTGGGCCATTATTCCCAGCAGTATTTGTGTGGCAGCTTGATCATGGTCAATTATTAAGACACTGCCATTGACAGCCCGGGTGGCTGAGATCCTATTGGTTTGCGTTGTTTGAGGCATTGTTGTCATGGTATTTGCCCGCTTTGTATTGTGCTTCACTTCTTGTTTGCTCTTGCCTTTATTTCGTTCACTAGTGTTTTGGGTTTGTCTCTGAGTTCCCAGGTGATCCATTGCCCCTTGACCCTGACCAACTCAGACCAAAGGCTGTGAGGGTATTCTAAAATGAGTTGCTTGTATATTCTCATGGCTTTTTGAGGATCCGACTGTGGGTAGCAATTGCCAATCTGAAATAGAAGCCACTCCTTGTCCTCAGATCCCGCAAGGGATTCAATGTTTAGACGTTTGAGTGCCTCTTCATAGCAGAGGGCTGCTTCTGAATAGGCCTTGCCCTGGAATAGTATTTGGCCCAGTGATTCCGGTTTTTGTAGTTTTTTCGGAGATTGTGCCAACTTAGTTAAGGCGTCCGTTGTTTGCTTGGTCAATCTTGAGTTGGGTGCGGGGACCGTGCTTATCGCGTCTGCAACGGCTTTTGGTGCTGGTGGTCTTATGATTATGATAGGTTTCTGGACGGTGGGTTCGGGCATGATATTGGCGTCTGTCTGGTCTGCAGTCTGAGCCGTGGCCAGCGTTTCTGGTTCTTCGAGATCTGCGAATCGTAGGGATTTCAACTTGTTCAATGTGTCTTGAAGCTTTTTTCTGCTCTGGGTTTCTGGGCCATGTTTTGGGGGTGGGCTGGTTCGGTCACGCCAGATGTCTCGAGTTGTTTGTGTGTTGGGCAGGTTGGAAAGTAGCATATCATTGCTTGCTGTCCGATCCTCAGGCGTGGGTTTTGCCTTTCCGAATCCAATGGACGACCCCATAAGGATCATGGCCAGCGTCAAAAGTCGCCAGGATCTCAAATGCCTATGTGTTTGGGTTCTGTTCATGGTGATTAGTTCCACTGTTCTATCAATGCCTGTGCTGCTTTGTCATAGTTCTGTTGGTTTGTATAGGCTTTCGCCAGAAGCTCCGCTGCCTTATGGGACAGCAGTGGATCAGATTCAAGTTGTAGGAGACTCTGACACACTGATACTGCTTGGTCTTCCTGTTTAAGATCCAGGCACACCTGCGCCAATGCCAATGCCACCTGATGTGCCAATTGACCTGACTCAACTTTGGTCAGCGTGAGGCTCAATTCCTTTTGGGCTTGAGCGAGTTCACCCTTTTCAATGAGGTTTAGGCTCAATTCAAAACTGAGCTTGGCATTCAGGTAGGGGTCAGAGACTGAGTTTTTGTTGTTTTGGAGCAGTTTAATGGCGCGATCCATAAGGCCAGCATGTCTCAGTGCCGCGCTCTTTAGAAGATTCAATTCAAGTATGTCGCTTGGTGTCAGTTGAGGATTGAAGGCATCCTCGAGTACATCAATGGCTTCCATCAGGTCTTGTTGTTTCATATAGCCTTGGACCAGGCTACCCATGGCGTCCAGGTAGTCTTCCTTGTCAAGTACACCTTTTAGTGCATTGCGAAGGGCTTGACAGGCCATTTTAGGTTTTCCTTGAGCCAGGAGACTTTTGCCAAGAATAAAAAACGCCGGGTAGATTTCCTTATTATTACTAGGATTGGATCCTTGTACCATTTGAATGTATTGTGTGAGCCACAGCTCGGCTGAAGCGTAATCTTGTGTTTCGTAGAAGCAGCGTCCTGCATTCAGGGCTGATGTGACCCGTGATTCTTCTGAAAGCTTCAAATAGAAGACTTTTCTGTAAAGTTTGGCAGCTTCCTTGTTATCCCCCGCTTGAGCGATTACGTTGGCAAGGCGTATATAGGCTTCAGTGATAATGGGAACGTCGGGGTACTGTTCTACCAACAATTTAAGGTCTTTTTCTACACCACCCGAATTCTTCAGCTCTTCATTCACCTGACTGGAATACAACAGGGCATAGGGCGCCAGATTGCTTCTGGAGTATCGAGCGGCTACCAGTTTGAATTCACTTAAGGCCTCGGCTTTGAGTGACATCTGTTTATATAGAAGGCCAGAGATAAAGTGGGCATAGGCAAAATTGGGTGATTCAGTGCTTGAGAATAAATATCGTTGCCACATGGTAGTGGCTTCTTGTGCCAACATGGCTATCTGTTCCGAGACCAATGCGGCGTTTACAGGATTCATGACATGGATCATCCGGTCGTCGCCAATTTGGGCCAAGAGTCCTGCACTTCCCGCAGCGAGGCTGATGACTGTCTGGTCTGTGACGTCCTTTATGTACAGAGAGATGGCCTTCTTTCTGTGCTCTGAAAAATTAGCTTCATCATGCCAGACCACCTCCAGATCGATGGTCGCTCCAAATCTTGCGAGTAATTCATCCAGGGCCATCCTGTGGCATGAGACAGACCAGGGGGTTTGGGGCATTTTTGGGTCAGATGAAATGGAGGGTGCCAAGAGAATAGAAGCCAATAGCCCGCTTCCTTTGGCCAAGGTATCACGAACCTGGGTTTCATCAAATTTGTACCATGGACTAGTGATCATAGGCAAGGCAGGGCAAAGATTGGAAGGCAACTCTTTGTCAGCATTGCGTAGAATCAGGGCCTGCTTGGACGTGGCTTGAGCAACGAGGTAGCAGCAGGTTTGTTTTAGTTTGCTCAGCCATTCAGGAGACTGTACAGGCAAGCCATCTAATAGGGCCAGGGCTTCACAGGCCCTGGATCGAGCCGCCATAAACTGATTTTGGCTCAATTCAAGTGTGCTTAAGTAATAGTTCGCCATGACGCGAATACCCGGTGTTTGGCTCTTGGTTGCCAATGCGAGGGATCGGCGGGCTTTAACCGAGTCTTGATTCATGATGAGGCAAAGTCCTTTTTGTAGCGTCAAATAATCATAAAAAGCGGTTTCAACATTATCAAGCGGAAGGTATTGTTGTATTTGGTGGTAGACCAGATAAGCACGCTGATATTGGCCAGCTTCAAACATGTCCTGAGCGATTTTCAATGAAAGGGGCGAGTCCAGGGGTAATTCTTCGTGTACGGGAGTCTTGGTGTTCGGCGGCGTTTGTGCGTTAGCTAGGTTATAGGCCAGCTCAATCTGATTCTCAGTTTGCTCATTGACTTCCAGTGCAGGTGGCAACTGGGAATTGATATCAATGGGCGGAGTCAGATTGGCATCTGCATATGAGTTTTTAGGTGTTTTAAATATGGCGAGTGACAAAATGATGACCACAAAAGAAATAGCTCCAAGTAAGACTTTCTGCAAAAGAGAAAACCTGGGAGTCGTCAACTGGGGCAGTTGGGCTTTTTTTAGATTGAGCCTCATGTCTTTTTGGCTCTTCGGTGCCGTGGGTGCCTGGACTTCTGGCGCTTCAACGCTCTTTTCTGTGGCTTGAGCCAAAGCTCGGTATAGTGAGTCGTCCCCTGCAAAGATATCTTGCGCGCTGTAGTCATTCTGTACGTCGCCGGCAAAAAGCTCCGCATCTGAGGGGACGGGCGAATTCGACCCAACATTGTTTTGTTTTTTATCTTTATGTGCCATTTTATTGTGTAAATCCCAAATCAATAGGATTTATCCGAAGGGATATTTCGATCCTAGATGGATTCAAAGACATATAGAGCAATAATTATGCCAGCTTCATGATTGTTTTAGGAAATGTGGGGAGAGAGGTTAAATCAGGGTGCATTTGTACGAAGGGTAATAGATGTGACTTTGTGAGATGTCTTAAGATTCTTG
This sequence comes from uncultured Pirellulales bacterium, assembly GCA_964494325.1. Lineage (GTDB taxonomy): Bacteria > Planctomycetota > Phycisphaerae > Sedimentisphaerales > Anaerobacaceae > JAIPFM01. The sequence continues at coordinate 6,625 of CAZBTJ010000001.1, read as the reverse complement.
GATGTCGTGGCTTAAGAGAACTTCTAATTGGTTAAGACTGGGTTGTGTGTTTCGGATTCGTTCTGTGTATTCTCGATACTATGCTGTTTGACTTTTGAGTAAAGTGTGGCACGGCTGATGCCGAGCAGTTCTGCGGCTTTGGTCTTTTGCCACTTCGTCTTTTGAAGTGCCTTGGCAATGAGCTCACGCTCAGCTTTTTCCAAGGAGAAATCTTTGGCTTTGTCTTCTCGTTGCGACTCAAAAACTGGCATGGCCTGTTCCGCATTTATCACAATACTGCCAAGACCTATTTTGTCGGTCGGTTCCAGCAGAATCGCTCTTTCAATGACATTCTTAAGCTCTCTGACATTGCCGGGCCATTGGTGGGCTTGAAGCGCTTTTAATGCCATTCGCGTAAAGCCCTTAATGTGGCCTGTCTTTTCAGGGCAAATGGTTGAGGTTGTTAAGAAAAACTCAGATAGCAGGGCAATATCTTGGTGGCGTTGATCTGCTTTCAAGGGGGCCAGAGAAATGGGAAAAATATTTAAGCGATAATACAAATCTTTTCGGAATCGGTTGGCCTGAACTTCTTGATTTAGGTTTCGATTGGTGGAGGCTACAATCGTGGCCATGCAGCGTATTTCCTTGGTGCCACCCACCTTTCTGAAGGTTTTTTCCTGTATCACTCTCAAAAGTTTGGCCTGCATATCCAGAGGCATTTCACTGATCTCATCGAGAAACAAAGTGCCATCTTCCGCCAATTCCAACAACCCAGTTTTTTCTCTATCAGCACTGGTAAACGATCCCTTGGCGTGGCCAAAGAGTTCGCTTTCGAGAAGATTGGCTGTTAAGGCAGCGCAGTTCACTGCAATAAAGGGCTTGTCTGCATGACGATACATGTGAATAGCCTTGGCAATGACTTCCTTGCCAGTGCCAGTGTCGCCTACCAGCAATACAGGATTGCATTGACTTGATCCCACAATCTCAACCATTCTAAGTGTGTGACTCATGGCAGGGCTTTGACCTACTACGCCAGCACTGGAGGCAAGGTGATTGATGAAAAAGTTTCGTGGAACGGCATCACACTTGGGCGTCATCAAGGGTCTTGCCAGAGTTTCAAAGATCTGAAGGTCGTTGCAGTCATCAAGACAGGCTGCAGCACCAGCTTCCATATACAATGAGGTCAGGGTCGGATCTGGATTAACCACGATAACAGGTATGTCAGCAAGAGACGGATTATGATTCATGAAGCAAGCGAGATTGTCAGGTCCGAAAATCTGGTCGAAAATAATCAGATCAGGCGAGGCCACTTGAATTATATCCACGGCTTCAGCGAGATCATCAGCCATGTATACGGACTCAGCTATTTGTTGTGACAGTTTTTGGAGCCGGCAGTCCTTGCCTATTGCTACAATCCGTTGTCCCATTGACAATGCCCTCAATCTACCAGAGCTGGTTGTTTGATCCTAAAGTTGTTTTAACATTTACTTCTGAGGGAAGGAGTTTGACTCCACGTCTGCCAACCAGATGCACTGGCTATCGTTTTTAAAGAAGCTCGTGTTACAAGAACACAAGCAAATCCCCTCAAAAAACTCACACTTAATTCTGTTTTTATTCTGGCCTTTTTACCGTTTCAAGGGGGGCAGCAGATTCCTTGGAAAGCGATTTGGCACTGTCATCTCAACACGTGTTTTTTTGAATTAAGCATGCCAAATCTGTTTGTCATTAAAAAATGAAGCGTTGTTAATCGCTTCATTGTAGTAAGCATACCCCAAGTTTTTTGCACAATCATAAGCCAAACGATATTCATTCATTTAAGATAGTGTATGGTTCGGCAAACAAGCGAGAGCAACTTTAGCATTTATGGGACGATCCGATAATATTATTTTCAAAAATGTCACTTTATTGTCACTTTGTCCCCCCAAACTTTCTTCTTATTGTAGCGAGCGTGCGTTAGGGTGACATGCTAAGGCTTTTTTTCGGACCCTCTTTCCCTCGCTGTTTTTATTGAAAACTTAAGCGTTTTTTTTCTAAGCCCTCATTTTGGCGACTGGCCTGACTTGCCGGCCTGAGTTAAACAAGATTGTGTATGCCAGGGACCGTATGATTGCGGAAGAAATCTCCGTTTTCAGGAACACTTGTTCCAGATTTTATACACCCGGAGGCCCACTGGGGTGTTGTAAAAGTAAATGAGAAATGACCTTAAGTTGTGGGTTTTAAATTAGATAGGGTGAGTGATCTCTTTGTGAGGTGTTTATGTGGCATGGTAATTGCACTTGTTTCATGTTCACTTATAGAACGACAGTTCGTCAAAATTGCAGAGTTGATGGAGCAGACAATGGCCGTAACAGGGACTGACCAAGCTAGCCAAATTCAGATGGATTACATGAAGCTTCTGGTGACCCAGATGCAAAATCAGAATCCGTTGGAACCTATGGACAATGACCAAATGACGTCTCAGTTGACTCTAATTTCTCAGCTTCAGGAAATGGAAACACAGACCTCCACATTTGCAGACGTTCTTGAAACCACGGAAAGAAACTACGCCTCCTCGTTGCTCGGCAAGGAAGTGAGCTACTATCTGACAAGCGAGTCTGGTGAGTTGACCACGGCATCAGGCGTGGTGGATCGGGTCACACATGATACGAATGGTAATGTGACGTTGTCGTCAGGGGGCACTTCTTTCTCTATGGACGATGTGGCTTCCGTCAGAGAAATACAATTAGACGCTACGAAACAAGTATCTTACTAGTTATTTGAAACAGAAACGACCTCACTGAAAATGACAGTCAGGTTTAGTGTGAAATAAATTAGGAGTTTGGATTATGGGTTCTGCATTATCAGTTGGAGTGACTGGATTGAAGGCACATCAAACCATGCTGGATGTCGCAGGAAACAATTTGGCAAATGTCAATACCACAGCATTTAAGGCGAGCCGGGTTACTTTTTCCGATGTGCTCGGTGAAACGGTGAAATTGGCCTCGGCGCCATCCAGTACGGTCGGTGGTACCAATGCCCTGCAATCAGGGGGTGGTGTGGCTGTGGCTACTGTGACTGCCAACTTGACACAAGGCAATACAGTCAGTACCAACAATCCCTTGGATCTGGCCATTGATGGCGGTGGTTACTTTGTCCTCAATGATGGTCAGAAAAACATGTATACCAGAGCAGGTTCCTTTGGCGTGGATTCAAATTCAAATTTGGTAAACCCAGCCACTGGAAGTATGGTGCAGCGAATTGGCTCCCTGGGAGAGGCCGATGGGTTCCAAACGTCTGGTATCTCCAATATCAAGGTGCCATACGGTGTGGCTATGCCTGCCTCGGCGACCTCTTCCGTGGAGATGTCAGGGAATGTGAGTGCCGATGCTGTGTTGGCTACGCCACAGACTAATGTATTGGAATCTGCTTTGGCCTACACCCAAAATGAAGGTGAAATAGCCATTGCAACGACCCTTATTAGCGCATTGGACCAGTTTACCGGCACGCCCACGACCGGCACGATTGCCATGTCTGGTTACAACAAGGACGGGTCTGTATTGACTGTGGGGGCTTCGTTAACTGTGGGTGCTGCAACGGATTTGCAGGATGTGGTTGACTATGTGAATACGACTCTTTCCGCAGTTGCCAACCAGAATGCTGATGGGACCTACGCTACGGCGTCTTTGGAAAGTGGCAAAATTGTGGTGACAGATGGCGCCAGTGGCTACAGCAAGGCCGATATTGGCATGGTTTACACGGCAGCTGGAGCTGAAACTCTGGATATGCCGGGCTATTTTGAAATAGCCACTGTGGGGGGTGATGAGAGCAGAAGTGTCAATATTACAATCTACGATTCTCTGGGGGCGGCTCAGGTACTGTCAGCGGCAATGGTACGCACCGAAACAGCCAATCAATGGGACATAGTTTTGACCTCAATTACAGGGGATGTTAGTGAATTAACATCAGCCGGCCGCCGTGTCGAAGGAGTGACTTTTGATCCATCGAACGGTGCTTATAACGGGTTAACCGGATCTGATGCACAGGCCTTTACTGTGATCTATGGGCACGATATTTCTAATCCTCAGGTGTTAAACATTGGTTTGGGTACGGTGGGCAAGTTTGATGGATTAACACAATTTGCAGGATCGTCCACCGCTGCGGTGACAGATCAGAACGGCTACGATTCAGGCAGCTTGTCTACTGTGACAGTGGATACCTCAGGGACCCTGATTGGGGCATTTTCAAATGGTGTTAAGAAAAATCTGGCATCCATTCGACTTGCCACATTCCAGAATGCGGCTGGTCTGGAGAGTGCGGGTAGTGGCGTTTTTGTTGAGTCTGCCAACTCTGGTCAAGCGGTGGCCAGCTTGGCACAAGCCGGTGGGGCTGGAAGTATCAAAAGTGGGGCCCTCGAAAAATCTAATGCAGACGTGTCCACCGAATTTGTGAATCTAATTCAAGCTCAAAATGGTTTCCAGGCAAGTGCGAGAACCATTAAGGTGGCCAATGACATTCTGGGCGAATTGGTAAATTTGATAAGATAAGGTAATTGAACTAATCATGTTCTTTGAAGGCTTGATACTGAATGGTATGCATGGACTGATTCTGGCTTTAACGCCCACTGAACGGTGGCAGGCGGCCAGGACTCCCCCTCAGGGTCTAATGACCAATCGCTGGTTTATTTTGATCTGCATTGTGGCCCTGGTGGTTTTAACCGCCATGCTTTTCTGGGTCAGCCTGCAGCGGATCCGTCAGGAGAACCGAAAGAGCGATCGTGTATTAATTGATCTGGCCGAAAAGAAAGCGCTGACCGTGCGTGAATGTCAGATTCTTCAAATGATAGCCAAGCGTTCTGGTACGCGTCGACCGGAGTCTGTCTTTTCGAATCGTGCGGCTTTTGAACGAGGTGCTGTTCAGGCCATTGAGAAAACATTGGCCGGCCGGGGATCGCAGGAAAAACAGCGATTAATAACCGAAGTATCATTGTTAAGGGGAAAAATCGGCTTTGGCAAAGAGTTTTCAGCCTTGGGGGCGACGCAATCAAAGTCTTTGAGTAGTCGTCAGATTCCAGAGCGCAAACGGGTGACACTGATACCGACAGGGAATGGTGAAGCTAAGGCTGTTGAGGCTATTGTACACAGAAACCGGAATCATGAGCTTTGTTTGCAAGTGGATGATACGATCAAAGTGACGTTTGGAACGCTATGGAGTGTTCGCTATTTCTTGGGGGCCTCTGTTTGGGAATTTGACACGTCTGTTTTGAGTTACGACGGTGTGGTCCTGGTTCTGACACACAGTGATCATGTCCGATTTGTGAATCGTCGTCGATTCTTACGTGTGCCGGTTATACGTCGCGCCTTGATCGCAAGCTTTCCATTTAAGCAGAGGGTTGAATGCTCAGACGCGGATTCAATGGCAAAAAAGCATTCGAGCAAGAGCATGCCGCTTCATCCTATTGATGCGTATGGGTCTCCGGAGTTTACTGCTGCCACTGTGACAGAATTGGGGGGGCCAGGGCTTCGCATTGAAACGACGCTTGATGTGAAAACTGGGGATCGTGTTTTGGTGGTGTTTGATCTTGAGGTTGAGCCTTTGGTGTCTGAGGATATTCCTCATCCAGAAAGGCGTTCCCGTTTAATTGAAGACATCGGCGAGGTTCGTCATGTCAAGGGTATGGACGGGTGTGTGTCCATTGCTGTCGAGTTGTCCGGTTTAAAAGACACTGACGTCAATGAGTTAATTCGGGCAACCAATGCTGCTTTGATTGACATCAATGAGAAAAAGAAAGTGAAATCCAGCGGCAAAGCGAGAGCTGGGATGCAAGAGGTCAGTGTCTGAGGTATGAATTATGTCTGAAATAACTGCCCTTATGAGTGCCAGAAGTGAATCGCTATCGCGCGAGTTTGAGACTATCGCGCACAATCTCTCTAATGTCAGCACCCATGGCTATAAACGTCGTATTAACACGTTTTCCAAAGCCCTTGAAGAGCAAGGGGTCGTGAATATGGACGAGAGCGGTTACGACCAAGACGCCAAATATATGACGTACGATTTTACACAAGGCCGCATGATTGAGACAGGCCGAAAGCTGGATTTTGCCTTGACGGGTAAGGGCTTTTTTGTGATTGAGACTCCGGATGGACCGCTCTATACACGCAATGGTATGTTTCGCATGAATTCAGATCGTCAGTTGATCGATTCAGTAGGGCGTGTTGTGATGGGCGAATCGGGACCCATTACGATTCCTGCGACCGCCAGTCTGGAGGAGGTCAGTGTGGCCCGCGATGGTTCAATCAAGGCCAACAACTTTCCTGTGGGTCGTTTTTCGCTTGTTGATTTCAAGGAGGATGAAACCCAATTGACCAGTGTCGGGCTAAATTGCTTTTCAGCCCCGGCAGACTTGGCGCCGGAACCGGCAGACAAGGTGGGCGTGATTCAGGGATTTCAGGAAGGGTCAAATGTCCAGCTCTACGAAGAGATGGTGGACATGATGATGGTGACCCGCATGTATGAAGCGAACATGCGTTTTTCATCTGTGGGCAAAGAGACAACCCAGGGTCTTCTTAATGTGGCCATGGGTTAGGCCAAAGACTATTATTCAAGGAGTGATTTCCTATGTTAAGGGACGGGTAAAAAATAACTTGGACATTTCAGCTAGCAGGTGAGA